>NZ_QTPQ01000029.1:0-113838 GCF_003853425.1 Burkholderia sp. Bp9140 | reverse complement strand
TCGACCGGCGGGGGCCGGGCTATTACGATCCCTTTGCCGCGTGCGCGCGGGAGCCCGCCGCGCGCGGATATCCGGACCTGGCGTTAGGCGCGGTTAGTGCAGCGCGGCGGGGCGGCGGGGGCAGCCGCGCCGCTTGCGGTCACTCCTCGTCCATCAACCGGACCTTGACCCGCTTGCCCTTGATCTTCCCCGCATTGAGCTTGCGCAGCGCGTCGCGTGCGACGCCGCGCTCGATCGCGACATAGGTCGAGAACTCGGTCACGTTGATCTTGCCGACCTGCTTGCCGTCGAATCCGGCATCGCCGGTCAGCGCGCCGAGCACGTCGCCCGGGCGGATCTTGTCCTTGCGCCCGCCGAGGATCTGCAGCGTTTCCATCGGCGGCAGCAGCGTGTCGTTGCCGGCCGGCTTCAGTTCCGCGAGCGGATGCCATTCGACGTCGCGCTTTTGCGCCTGCTCGATCGCGCCGACGCGACCCATCTCGTCCATGCTGGCGAGGCTCAGCGCCCAGCCTTCCTGGTCCGCGCGGCCGGTGCGGCCGATGCGGTGCACGTGCACTTCGGGGTCGGGCGTCACGTCGACGTTGATCACCGCCTCGAGCTGCGCGATGTCGAGCCCGCGCGCGGCGACGTCGGTCGCGACCAGCACCGAGCAGCTGCGGTTCGCGAACTGGATCAGCACCTGGTCGCGCTCGCGCTGTTCGAGTTCGCCGTGCAGCGCGAGCGCGTGGAAGCCCTGCGCGTGCAGCACGTCGAGCAGGTCGCGGCATTGCTGCTTGGTGTTGCAGAACGCGATCGTGCTCACCGGCCGGTAGTGGTTCAGCAACTGGCCGACCGCGTGCAGCCTCTCGGTTTCCGTCACTTCGTAGAAGCGCTGGCGGATCTTGCTGTTGTCGTGGCGCTCCTCGAGCTTTACTTCCTTCGGGTTGCGCAGGAACTGCTGGCTCAGCTTCGCGATGCCGTCCGGATAGGTCGCGGAGAACAGCAGCGTCTGGCGCGTCGTCGGGCACATCCGCGCGACTTTCGCGATGTCGTCGAAGAAGCCCATGTCGAGCATCCGGTCGGCTTCGTCGAGCACGAGCGTGTTCAGCGCGTCGAGCTTCAGGTTGCCGCGGTCGAGGTGATCCATGATGCGGCCCGGCGTGCCGACGACGATATGCGCGCCGTGCTCGAGGCTCTGCGCCTGCGGGCGCATCGGCGTGCCGCCGCACAGCGTCAGCACCTTCACGTTTTCCTCGGCGCGCGCGAGGCGGCGCACTTCCTGAGCGACCTGGTCGGCGAGTTCGCGCGTCGGGCACAGGATCATCGCCTGCACGTCGAAGCTGCGGGTATCGAGGCGCGCCAGCAGCGCGAGCGAGAACGCGGCGGTCTTGCCGCTGCCCGTCTTCGCCTGCGCGATCAGGTCGTGGCCGGCCAGTGCGATCGGCAGGCTCGCGGCCTGGATCGGCGTCATGTCGACGTAGCCGAGCTGCGCGAGGTTCGCAAGCACGGCGGGCGTCAGCGATAGCGCGCTGAAGGGCGTGGCGGTCGGCTGGGTCATTCCAGGTCTCCGAGGTAAGGACGGCCTGCCATCTGCTCGTAGACGATCGTGCCGTCTTCGGCCTCGAAGCGTTCGAGATAGTTGCGCGCGCCGCACAGCGGGCAGCGGAACAGCAGCCCCTGGCCCTCGTCCTTGATGACGACGTCGGACTGCTCCCACTGCGTGCCGCAGCTCTGGTTTCGGCAGGTAAACACGGTTTTTCTCCAGCTGAATTCGGTTGGTGGCGCGCCCGGCGGGCGCGGCAACGGTGTGCGGCGCTCGCGCGGCTCGGGCGCGGGCCGCACCGGCGGTCGCGTGGACCGCGTCGATGCGGATGGTGGATCGGGGGCGACAGCGTCGCGCGTGCCCGCAATTCTAGCGGATGCGGGTGGCCGGCAGCGGACGATCGGTAGCGGGCTATCGGCGGTGGGATATCGGCAGTGGGTAGCCCGGCAGTGGACGACCGGCGAGGACGACCGGCGAGGACGACCGGCGAGGACCACCGGCGAGCGCGCCGCCGGTCGATGCGCGCGGTGCTGCCCCGTCCGCCATGAAAAACGGCCGCCCCGGAGGGCGGCCGTGCGGTGCGGAAAAACGGGGCCGGACGCGTTACAGCGCCATGTCGGCCGCTGCCTTCGCGGGGCTCGCCGGGGCGGAGCCCGTCGCCTGCGACGGCGTCGTCAGGTCGATCTTCGGCGGCGGCGACAACTGCAGCACGTCGCTCGTGTAGGTCCATTCCTCGACGACCTTCGCAGGGCTGTCGTTCAGCTTCGTGCCGTAGCTCGGCACGATCTGGCGGATCTTCTGCTGCCATTCGGGCGTCGCGACCTTGTCCTTGAACACCTTCTGCATCAGGCTCAGCATGATCGGCGCGGCCGTCGATGCGCCCGGCGATGCGCCGAGCAGGCCCGCGATGCTGCCGTCCTGCGAACTGACGATCTCGGTGCCGAGCTTCAGCACGCCGCCCTTCTTCGGGTCGCGCTTGATGATCTGCACGCGCTGGCCGGCCTGCCACAGGCGCCAGTCTTCCTTCTTCGCGTCCGGGAAATATTCCTTCAGCGCGTTGAAGCGGTCGTCGTCGGTCAGCATCAGCTGGCCGGCGAGGTACTGGACCAGCGGGAATTCGTCGACGCCCACGCGCATCATCGGCGCGACGTTATGCAGGTTGGTGCTCTTCGCGAGGTCGAAGTACGAGCCGTTCTTCAGGAACTTGGTCGAGAACGTCGCGAACGGCCCGAACAGGATGATCTTCTTGCCGTCGATGATCCGCGTGTCGAGGTGCGGCACCGACATCGGCGGCGAGCCGACCGACGCCTTGCCGTACGCCTTCGCGAGGTGGCGCTTCACGACCTCGGGGTTCTCCGTCACGAGGAACGAGCCGCCGACCGGGAACGCGCCGTAGTCCTTCGCCTCGGGGATGCCCGACGCCTGCAGCAGGTGCAGCGCACCGCCGCCCGCGCCGATGAACACGAACTTCGCGTCGACGGCCTGCGGCGGTTCATCCGAGTGCAGCTTGACCCACGACACGTGCCACGTGCCGTCCGCGTTGCGCGAGATCTCGCGCACTTCGCTCGACAGCGACAGCGTGAAGTTCGGCTGCGTCTTCAGGTAGCCGACGAACTGGCGCGTGATCTCGCCGAAGTTCACGTCGGTGCCGATCGGCGTCCAGGTGGCGGCGACCTTCTGCGAGCGGTCGCGGCCTTCCATCATCAGCGGCACCCACTGCTTGATCTGGTCGTAGTCTTCCGAATACTGCATCCCGCGGAACAACGGGCTCGCCTGCAGCGCGTCATGGCGCTTCTTCAGGAAGCGGACGTTGTCGTCGCCCCACACGAAGCTCATGTGCGGCGTCGAGTTGATGAACGCGTGCGGGTTCTTCAGCACGCCCTGGCGGACCTGCCAGGCCCAGAACTGGCGGGAGATCTGGAACGACTCGTTGATCTCGATCGCCTTCGAGATGTCGATCTTGCCGTCGGCCTTCTCCGGCGTGTAGTTCAGCTCCGCGAGCGCCGAGTGGCCGGTGCCGGCGTTGTTCCAGCCGTTCGAGCTTTCGAGCGCGACGCCGTCGAGGCGCTCGACCATCGTCATCGACCAGTCGGGCTGGAGCTCGTGCAGCCAGACGCCGAGCGTCGAGCTCATGATGCCGCCGCCCACCAGCAGGACGTCGACCTTCTTCGTATCGGCGGCATGCGCGGACGACGCAGCGACGCACAGCGCGAGCGCCGACAGTATTACCCGTAACGTTTTGATCACAGCAGATCCCTTTTCAACTTGGATGCATCGGTTTGCCATGCCGCCCGGTGGATGCGGATTCGCAACCGGCTCGCGAATCCGGAAATCCGGACCGCGAATCCGGAATTTCGGATCGACCGCGCCCGCCGTTGCATTTGCGCACGCGAAACCGTTGAGAAGGACACCTTCGGATCGGCTTCATGCGCTCGTGCAATCGCCTGCGTCGCGATCGAGCGACGGGCGCGCAGGCCCTTGCTGCAGGCCTCGCCGGACGGCGCTTCGCGCTGCGTCGCAAGAGGCCGCGTGCAACGCATTTTGCGGGGGCGGGATGGCAAGGGGCGCGTAATATAACCGAACTCGGCTAACGTGTCGCACGCGCAGAATATCCTTGTTTTCGTGGGGTTTTTTGCGTGTCCGGGTTTCCGGAATATCGTGGGAGGCGTGGGAGAACCGGGAGAAAAGTGAAGTGTCGCGGCGCGGGGTGCCGATGACGCAGCAACGGAGCTACTTCGGCGACTGACCGATGTCGCCCGGCAGGTTGCGGCGCCCACGTTGATGCATGATGCGTCTGCGAAATACCGGGCGCGAAATGGATAGGCATTCCGCATGCATGGCCTACAGCGGGGTATGTGACGATTGCATCCCCGCGCGCAGGAGATCGCCGAGGCGTTCGAATCCCTCTAACAGCATTGCCTCGCCTCCTGACGCGTTGCTGACGCTTGCGCGCACGAAGTGCGGTACCACGCCACGGCCGACGCTGAAGGCCTCTGCAACGCTGATGAGGTGATTGCGTTGTCGCAACTGATGCTCGACCTCCGCTGACCGCCAGGGAGCGGGTACTTCGATCCAAAAGTGTGGGCTGCGATCGTGCGTCCGATAGTTCAATCCTGCGAGGCAGTCGGAGACCAACGTCTTGCGTCGTTCGATTTCCGTGATCTGTTGATGCAGTAACGCGCGTGCCGTGCCGTCTTCGATCCAGCGACTGGCGATCTCGAGGCCCAGTGGCGCGGCCATCCACGAACTGGCGCGAATGGCCGCCCCCTGACGGCTTACCAATGGAGCTGGCACATGGAGAAACCCGGCGCGCAGGCCGGCCGCCACGGCTTTGCTCAGGCTGCTGATGAGAACACCGCGCTCCGGCGCGAAATAGCTGATCGGTAGCGGTCGGTCCTCCATCAAGACGCCGTGCGTTTCATCCTCGATGACCACGAGATTGTGTTCGCGACAGATCGACGCGATCACCTGCCGGCGCTTGGGAGACATGACTGCTGTCGTTGGGTTCTGGATCGTTGGCGTGCAGTACACGGCGGTCACCCGGTTGGCCCGGCAGATCTCGTCGAGCGACTCGGGCATTAATCCTTCATTGTCCATCGCGACATCGAGCAGCTTGATACCGAGGAATCGAGCCAGACCCACGAGGCCCGGATAGGTGAGCTGTTCGGTGACGAGCGTGTCGCCCGGGCGTACCAAGGCCATTAACGCGCAGAGCAAACCATGCTGGCTACCGTTGACACAAAGCACTTGATCTGCGGACGGCGCAAATTCGCCGTGTGCAATCCAACGTGCCCCGGCTTGCCGATGATGGGGTAATCCTGCGTCGGGCGTGTAGAGCATCAGCTCCTGCAGGGCGTGAGGTGACTGCGACAGTTGCGCGAGATCGCGAGCCAACAACGCGGCCTCCTGTCCGGGAATATGCATATTGCGGCTCATGTCGTGGCACAACGCCGGTGCGTCGACAAAATTGCGGAACCCGGTGTCGCGCGCTCGCTCTTGTTGACGCGAATGCACGTAGGTGCCGTCCCCCACCCGGGCAGCCACCAGCCCGAGTCGCTCCAACTCGGCGTAGGCCCGACTGACGGTGCCTGGCGTGATGGCCAATTCGTCGGCGAAGACACGATGAGGTGGCAGCTTGGTGCCTTGTGCGATCACGCCGGATTGAATGGCGCTTTGCAGCGCATGTGCAAGGCGCAAGTACTTGGGGCCTCGCCCTTTGTCCAGCGCATTTTCGACAATTGACATGGTGTCAATATTTGCTTTGACAGTCATATTCACCAGATTTACCCTGTGATTTCAGTGCTTTGTATGGAATTTGCAAGGCTATTATCTCGGTAATATATTCGGAATGGCGTATTGATACCATGTCAATGGCGGTTCAAAAAGAGCATTCGGCACGAGGCAAACTGGCCGGTATGGTGACGGCACTGCTTTTCCTGATCGTCTGCCTGAGTTGGGGTACGACCTGGCTGGGTATCAAAATTGCGGTCGAGAGCGTGCCGCCGCTGACGGCTGCGGGGCTGCGCTTCCTGATTGCATTCCCGTTGTTCGTGCTGTTCGCACTCGTTCGACGAGAGCCGATCCGCTTTCCCCGTCATCAGTTCGGCTTCTTTGTCTTCGTCACGTTATGTTATTTCGGACTGCCATACTATCTGCTCAATTATGGCGAAATCCATGTGTCATCGGGGCTGACGGCACTGTTGTTCAGCAGCATGCCGGTGTTCATCCTGATTTTCTCGGCTGCATTTCTGCGAGAGAGGATTTTTATTTCGCAAGTGGTAGGCATCGCTATTGGTTTTGGAAGTCTGGCGATGATCATTCGTTCACAAGGACTGCATCTTGACTACGCGGAGTTGCTCGGCGTTGTCGCTATCCTCGTCGCAGCCATCATGCATGCGCTTTGCTATGTGAAAACCAAGCAACGAGGCAGTGCGCTCAGTGTGATCACCTTCAATACGTTGCCTATCGGAATCGCAGGCACTGGGCTCTTTCTTGCCGGCTTGATCGTGGAGCATCCCGACCTCGCGCAGATCTCGTCACGTTCCTGGGGCGCGTTGCTTTACCTCGGACTTGCGGCATCGGTCGGTGGGTTCATTGTGTACTTCTTCCTGCTTAAGCGCCTGAGCCCGGTGATCCTGTCGTTCGTGTTCATCATCTTCCCGGTGTTCGCCGTGCTGATCGGCGCGTGGTACGAGAGCGTGCCGGTATCCCGCGAATTGATCGTCTATTCGGCGTTGCTTCTGGGGGGCTTTGCCATTACGAAATTGCCTGTCGAAACGTTGCAGGTGCGGAGGCGCCGAAGGTCGAGTCGGCCAAGAGACGACTGCTCGATCTAAACCGCTACGCCGGTGCGCTGCGATGTTGTGACCGACGCCGAGTGACGAGCAAATCCCGAGTGGGTTCGCACGATGAGCGTGATGCCTCCGACGGGATACGGAACAGTGCGCGTTGTGAATATCGAAGGCGTCGATCTGCAACCGTGTGGAGGAACGCATGTCGCCCATCGCGCTTGCACTTCATCGAGCCGCGGCGTTGCACCGCGGCCCGGTCATGTCACTTCACTTCGCTCCGCCGTTCCGGCAGAACTGCTCGTACCCCTGCGGCGAATTCGCGAAGCCATGCGCCTTCGCGAGTTCCCACGGACGCTCGCATTGCTGTGTCCGCTCGCACCATGCGTAGCCGGCCGAGCCGATGCAGCCATGCGCATCGCGATCGCCGCCGACCATCGGCGGCGCGGCCTGGGCGGTCTGTGCGCCCTGCGTGTCCTGCCCGGCGACATTGGGCGGGAGCGGGTAAGGTGGTTGCGTCGCGCACGCGCCCAATGCAAACGCGAAGGCGATCGTGGCGGCAAGCGACGCGGAAGGAATGAAATGTTTCATGCGGTAGCGCTCCATGGGATGAAGGTCGACAGCGGATGCCCGTGCGTGGGTGCATGAACGATCACGCATCCGGCACCGGCACGCGCGACGAGAATTTGACCTCGCGCAGCGCGAGGCTCGACTGGATCGACGACACACCGGCCTGCTTTCTCAGCACGCGCTCGACGAATTCCGCATACGCGTCGAGATCGGTGGCGACGACCTGCAGGATGTAGTCGGCCGCGCCGGTGATCTTGTGACACGACGTCACTTCGTCGTGACGCCGCATCACGTCCTCGAAGTGATCCGAATCCTGGTCCGAATGCATGTTGAACGTGACCTGCACGAACGCGAACACGTTCATCCCGAGCGCGCGGCGGTCCAGGTTCGCCTGGTAGCCGGTGATCACGCCTTCGTCCTCGAGCCGCTTGCGCCGCCGCCAGCACGGCGTGACGCTCAGCGACAGCCGTTCGCCGAGCGTCGCGTTGGACAGCGCGCCGTCTTCCTGCAGCAGGCGGAGCATCGCGCGGTCGACGCCGTCCAGTTCCACCGAAGCGCGATTTTTGCTCATTCCCGGGTCTCCGTAGACGGTTTTCTCAAAATTGTACGAAACGAAGAGGTGAAAAGCAAAGCTATTGCCGGCCGGCGTCAATAGACTGTTGCCACCCCTCACAGCCTTCACGGCAACGGTCAACCATGCTCACGGTCTACAGCAGCGATCACCATCTGCATCGCGGCGTCGAACTGAAGGACGGCGCGATCACCGATTCGTTCGAGAATCCCCTTCGTGCCGAAACGGTGCTTGCGCAGGTCCGCGCGGCCGGCCTCGGCGACGTGATCGCGCCGCGTGCGTTCGATCGCGCGTGCTATGCCGGCGCGCACAGCGCGCGCTACGTCGACTTCCTCGCCGGCGCATGGGACGAATGGACCGCGACCGGCCGCACCTGCCAGGCGCTGCCGCTCGTGTGGCCGGTGCGCGCGATGCCGTCGGCCGCCACGCTGCCCGACTTCATCGACGGCAAGCTCGGCTTCTTCTCGATGGATGCCGGCGCGCCGATCAACGCGGGCACGTGGGGCGCGGTGAGCGCGAGCGCGAACTCGGCGCTCACCGGCGCCGAGCTGCTGTCGAACGGCGGCGCGCGCGCGGCGTTCGCGCTGTGCCGGCCGCCTGGCCACCATGCGGGCCGCGAGTACATGGGCGGCTACTGCTACCTGAACAACGCGGCGATCGCCGCGCAGCACGGCATCGCGAGCGGTGCCGCGCGCGTCGCGGTGCTCGACGTCGACTTCCACCACGGCAACGGCACGCAGGACATCTTCTACGACCGTCCGGACGTGCTGTTCGCGTCGCTGCACGGCGAGCCGGCGGTGTCGTATCCGTACTTCTCGGGCCATGCCGACGAGCGCGGCACCGGCGCGGGCGAGGGCTTCAACCTGAACCTGCCGCTGCCGAAGGGCACGCAGTGGGACACCTACTCGGCGGCACTCGGCCAGGCCACCGCCGCGATCGCGAAGCACGCGCCCGACCTGCTCGTCGTGTCGCTCGGCGTCGACACGTTCGAGCACGACCCGATCAGCCATTTCAAGCTGCGCTCGCCCGACTACCTGCGGATCGGCGAAGCGCTCGCGCGCCTGGACCTGCCGACGCTGTTCGTGATGGAGGGCGGCTACATGGTCGACGAAATCGGTATCAACGCGGTGAACGTGCTGCTCGGCTTCGAAGGGCGCGCGTGAGCGCATCGCTTTGCCTGCAATCAACGACGGTCCTGATCACGAACCAAGAGCGACAAGGAAGGAGACGAACATGAATCGACATCGGAACAAGACGGCATGCGCGACCGCGGCCGCGCTGGCGTGCGCATTGTCCGCGCTGTCCGCGTACGCTGACGAGGTCGTGCGCATCGGGCACGTCGCGCCGCTGACCGGCGCGATCGCGCATCTCGGCAAGGACAGCGAGAACGGCGCGCGGCTCGCGGTCGAGGAGATCAACGCGAAGGGGCTCGTGATCGGCGGCAAGAAGATCACGCTGCAGCTCGACGCGCAGGACGACGCGGGCGACCCGCGCACCGCGACGCAGGTCGCGCAGCGGCTCGTCGACGACAAGGTGGTCGGCGTCGTTGGCCATCACAACTCGGGCACGTCGATTCCCGCATCGCGTGTCTATCGCGACGGCGGCGTCGTGCAGATCTCGCAGGCCGCGACCAACCCGACGTACACGCAGCAGGGCTTCAAGACCACCTATCGCGTCGTTGCGACCGATGCGCAGCAAGGGCCGGCGCTCGCGATGTACGCGGCGAAGCACATGGGGATCAAGACGGTCGCCGTGGTCGACGATTCGACCGCGTACGGGCAGGGCCTCGCGACCGAGTTCGAGAAGGCCGCGAAATCGGCCGGGATGAAGGTGATCTCGCGCGACGCGACCAACGACAAGGCGATCGACTTCCGCGCGATCCTCACGAAGATCAAGGGCGAGAACCCCGACGCGATCATGTACGGCGGAATGGACGCCACCGGCGGCCCGCTCGCGAAGCAGGCTCGCCAGCTCGGCATGCGCGCGAAGATCCTCGCCGGTGACGGCGTGTGCTCGACCGACCTGCCGAAGCTCGCGGGCCCGGCGTCGGACAACGTCGTGTGCTCGGAAGCCGGCATCGCGCTCGAGAAGATGCCGGGCGGCGCGGCGTTCGTGAAGCGCTATGAGGCGCGCTACCACCAGCCGATGCAGGTGTATGCGCCGTTCTCGTACGACGCGGTGCACATCATCGTCGACGCGATGAAGCGCGCGAATTCGACGGACCCGGCGAAGGTGCTCGCCGCGATGCCGGCCACCGACTATCGCGGCGTGATCGGCGAAACGAGCTTCACGCCGCAGGGCGACCTGAAGCACGGTGCGATCTCGGTGTTCACGTACAAGAGCGGCAAGAAGGCGCTGCTCGACATCGTCAGGATGTGACGCAGGCGGGGCGCGCCGTGCCGCGCGGCATGCGTGGTTGTGCGCCCCGAAGGTTTACGACGCCTGTACGCGACGAGGTTCGGCCTGTCGCGGCTGTCCGGCATCGTGCACGATGTGCAGCTCGCGCGTGCGGATCGGCAGCGCGCAGTCCGCGTCGTCGAGCGTCTTGCGCACCTGGCGCGCGAGGCGCCAGCGCATCGCCCAGAACGTGTCGGTGTGCGTCCACACGCGCATGTTCGCGATCGCCGTGCTGTCGTCGAAGCGCATCACCATCACGTCCGGCGCGGGATCCTTCAGCACGTCGGGGTCGGCTTCGGCCAGCGCGCGCAGCGCGTCGAGCGCGCGATCGATGTCGTCGTGCACGGACACTTCCACTTCGAGATCGAGGCGGCGCGTCGGATTGCGCGTGTAGTTGCGGATCGAGCTGCCCCACAGCGCGCTGTTCGGCACGTATTCGCAGATGCCGTCCGGCTTCGTCAGCCGCGTCATGAAGAGCCCGACCTCGTCCACCGTCCCCGCGACGCCCGTGCCGCCGTCGATGTAGTCGCCCACCTTGAACGGCCGCAGCAGCAACAGCATGATGCCGGCCGCGATGTTCTGCATCGTGCCCTGCAGCGCGAGCCCGATCGCGAGGCCGGCCGCGCCGAGCACCGCGACGATGCTCGCGGTTTCGATGCCGAGTTGCGACAGCGCGCCGACGATCGCGACGATGCGGATGCCCCATACGGCGACGTCGCAGAGGATCGGCCGCAGCGTGTCGTCGACGCGCTCCTTGTTCGCGAGCAGGCGGCTCAGCCAGCTGCCGATGCGTTTGGACAGCCACCAGCCGGCGACGAGCAGGGCGAGGCCGGCGCAGAGCCTGAGTGAAAGCGTGGACAACGCGTTCCACAGGAACGTCCAGCGTTCCGGATGAAGATGATCGAGAAACATGACGGGATTCCGGTTTGAAGACAGAAGGCGCGACAGGCGGCATCGTCCGCCGTTGTCGGGCAGGCTTGCGCATGCGCGCCGGCAGCCCTCGACTGTACACGGCGTTCGGCGGTTCGCGCGCATGCACGGGGTCGGATCTCACGCATCTTCGCCATGAAATCGCGCTTTAGTTCATGTACTAAGAGTGTCTAAGAACAAATAGGACTGGTCCTATTCAGCCATGTTTGCCATGCCGATACACTCGCTTCCAGGCTACCGGATCGCGATGATCGTTCGTCCGCGGCAACCGGTTCTTTTCCCGTTTTTCATTGATAGCGAGTGACGACGCGATGCGGTTCGACCTGTGTTTACGTCTCGCACGCGAACAAGGTCGATCCGCGCAATGCGGCGCCATCCGCTTTCCGCTTCGCCGCGCGCTGGTGCGCGGTGTCGTTGTTGCGGCGTGGCTTGCCGGCATGCAGGGTGCGGTGGCGTGGGCGTCTTCCGATGCCACGCCGTTCGCGCCCGTGACGGCGCAAGCAGCCGACCTTGTCGACGTGCCCTTCTTCAGTTCCGCCCGGACCATCTGGGGCGGCCTGCTGGCATCGACGGTGGTGCCGGGCATCGCGCCGGCTTCGCCGGCGGCCCGTGTGCGTGCGGACGCCTATTCCGGCATGTTCGTCGTGCGCGCAGGCGCATGTGCGCCGTACGTCGTCCTCTGCGACGCGGCACGCGATGCGATCGAGCGCGATTACGCGGCCCGCTTCGACTACGGTTTCGCATCGCCGCTTCCGGCAATCGGCATGCGGCCTGCATTCGAGCCGCGTCATGCCGATCTGGCGTCTGCCGAGCCGTTCGTGCTTGTGGAGCAGGAGAGCGGCACGCGTGTCGGCGCGATCACCGGCAGCCTGCGCGCGTCGCTCGCGCGTGCCGATCTGCCGGCCGGCGTCGCTGCGCAGGTCACGCGCATGACGGCCGGGCGGCTCGATGTGACGCAGCATGGCGCGCTCGGCGACACTTTCCGCGTGGCGTTCGAACCGGACGACAGCGCAACCCTGCCGGGCGGCGTGCGCGTGACGGCGCTCGATATCCGCTTTCGCGGCCAGCGCGTCGCGGCGGTGTGGTTCGCCGCGGACGCGGGATCGTCGGGCGCCTACTACGATCTCGACGGCGTGCCCCTCGCCGGCGCGCGGTTCGCGATGCCAGTCAACACAACGCGGATCAGCTCGCGATTCGGCGCGCGCGTGCATCCGGTAACCGGCGCGCGTCATGTACATTCCGGCGTGGATCTCGCCGCGCCGACGGGCCGTGCGGTTCATGCGTCGGAGCGCGGGGTCGTGTCGTTCATCGGCACCGAACCGGGCGGTTACGGCAAGTACGTGGTGATCCGTCATGACGGGGGCTATGCGTCATATTACGCACACCTGTCGGCATTCGAGCCGGCGCTGCGAACCGGCGCGCGGGTCGTGCGTGGCCAGCGTGTCGGTGCCGTCGGCAGCACCGGGACCGCGACCGGTCCGCATCTGCACTTCGAGGTGCGGCGCCATGCCCGCCTCGTCGATCCGATCGAACTGGTGCAGGCGGCCAAGGCGGCGAAACTGACGGGCGAGCAGCGTGTGGCGTTCAACCGCGTGGCCCATGCCGCGCGCGCGCAGTTGGCCGCGGCCACGGGGACGCGATCTCTTGCGATGTCGCAGTCCGGCGCACCGCACGACGGCTGATCATCAAGCGGACGTCAGCCGCCTCGACCGATCGGTGCAGACCGCTCAGGGCGATCATGCCACGCAGATCGGCGAAGAATGCGGACGGCAGGTGTCGACGGCGGCGACGGCTCAGGTGTGGACGCTCGATGTTCGCATAAGGCAGCGTTTGACGACATCGGCACGCGATGCACGCGGAGCTCGTGCGGAGCCCTCGTTGATGCAGGAAAGGTGGCGGCACCCACCGACCACCATCGAACGATCACGCCTGAACCGGCGACGCGATGGTGCACGGCACTCGATGTCCGAAACGACCCCTTGGCTTCCTGTCAACCGCGACCGGCACCTCGCACGACGATCGTAGTCGCGGCTTGCGCACGGGCATATCGGACCCGGCTGAATTTGCGTCAGCGAGAATGGATTGCCTCGCATGCGGCCGCGTGCGGGAAAGCTGGCCCGACGCCGAATCGCGACATCGACAGGTGCGGCGATTCGGCGTAACCGTGTCAGGCTGCGTGACGCAATCAGCCCAGCGGCCAGTTCAGGATCGCGATGCCGTCGTTGTAATCGTCATCCGTTCCGTCCTCCGACCCGACGAGCCCGAAATAGGTCTTCTTGAAAATGTCGACCTGACGCGAACCGATCTTCGACGGCTTGCCGTTCGCCGTCACGACCACGCGCACCTTCCCTTTGCCCGAGTTCACGATCTGCGTGTTCAGGTTCGCGTCCTGCGTACCGGCGCCCTGGAACGTTGCGGCCGGCTTCGCGTTGTCGTCGACGTAGACTTCGATCGTCTGCTGCGCGGACGAATTGACCAGCGCCGTCACGCCGAACGCGATGTTCGGCGGCAGGTTGAAGATGCCGTCGCGTTCGCCGCCGGTCGTCGTGGTATCCGGCTGCGCGGGCTGCGGTTGCGGCGTCGCTTTCGAGAAGTAGTTGACCACCGCACCGACGCCGAACTTCGCCGCGGCCCCGGGCAGCACGCCGGGTGCGCCGGCCCACGTCACCGTGCAGGCGACCACCTGCCCCGCCGCATCGGCCTTCACCTTGTTCTGCCAGCTGCCGACGTCGAAGCTGTACGGGATGGTCGCGATGTCGACGAACACATCGTACTGCGGCAGCTTTTCCACGAGCTGCGCGGTCATGAACTGGCGCATCCGGTCGAGCACCGCCTGGTCGCCGTTCGCCTGTACGGCGGTTGCATCGTTGCCGGCGAGTTGCAGCAGTGCGTACAGATCGTCATGGGTAAACGGTAGTGACATGTCGTCCTCGTCTCGATGAAAGGTCTCGCGTCGCGCGACCGGTGAGTGGATCTCGCCGTTGTCGCGCGCGGAGCACAGCGTGGGACTGCAAATGACTGCTCGGATGATTCGATTCGCAATGCGTGGTTGGCCCCGTCGCCATTGCGGGTTCGACAGCGGCGCGCACGCCAGGCCGCGCCGCGCATCGCCGGGTTCAGCCCAGCGGCCAGTTCAGGAACACGATGCCGTCGTTGTAGTCGTCGTCGGTGCCGTCTTCCGAGCCGACGATCCCGAAGTACGACTTCTTGTAGAGATCGACCTGCCGCGAGCCGAGCCGCGATGGTTTGCCGTTCGCCGTCACGATCACGCGCACGCGCCCCTTGCCGGAGTCGAGCACCTTCGTGCCGAGGTTCTGGTCCTGCACGCCGGCGCCCTTGAACGTCGCGGCCGGTTTCGGGCTGTCGTCGATGTAGATGTCGATCGTCTGGTCGTTCGCCGCGTTGGTGAGCGCGGTGACGCCGAACTTGATGTTCGGCGGCAGGTTGAACGTGCCGTCGCGTTCGCCGGCGCCGCCGACGTTGCCGCTGCCGGTGTTGCCGCCCGCACCGGTTTCGCAGGTTCCGCCGCCTTGCGACGACGATTGCGCGGCCGTTTCACCGATCGCGGAAATGCTTGCGTACGAGTCGATATGCATCGCGCTGCCGCGCACGCTTTTCCACTGGCCTTTCACGAACGTGACGCCGCTGCCGACGTCGATCGTCGCGACGAGCGTGAACGGCATGCGGCCGGTGGCTTCGGGCACCTTCGACGAATAGGTGAAGCAGCCGTCCGCGACGACGCCCTTGTCGGTCGCGATCGCGAAATAGATGCCGGGGAAGTTGTTGCCGGTCGCGTACGGCGTCGGCACGTTGAGGATGACCTGCAGTTTTCCGTCGCGAATCTCTGCCTTGGCTATGTCGATATGCAGGCCCGGGATGTCGACGTACGTCTCGGACGTGACAACGGGCGCGCTGTTGATCGAGGCCGAAAGGAGGGGCATGGAAGTCTCCGGTGGTAACGCGGTTTTAGAATGCGATGGTGCGTGAGGTACCACTCGACGGGAGCGAACCACCGGCCGGCCTGCCGCCTTTGGGCCGGCCGGCGTCGGCCGGTCGTCGATCGTGCGTCAGGTCAGCCGATCGGCCACTGCAGCACGACGATGCCGTCGTTGAAGTCGCTGTCGTGACCGTCTTCCGACACGACGATCCCGAAGTTGACCGTGAACGGCGAGCCGTCCGATTTCTTGCCGTTGACCGGCGCGAGGCGCGCGTCGGTGGCCGACGTCTTGCCGTTCACCGTCACTTCGAAGCGGAGCTTGCCGTTACCCGAATTCAGCGTCGCTTCGCGCGGGCCGTCGCGCGTGGTCAGCTTGTGATAAGCGGCGGGTTCCTTGCTGTCGCCGATAAACAGCTTGATATGCTGCTGCTCGGCGGCATTCGCGAAGAAAATCGCGCGGAAGTCGGTGTTCGGCGGGATCGAAAACTCGCCGGCGCGATTCGAGGACGTTTGATAGTCGGCCATGCTTTCCTCCTGGAGATCGATGGATAGGGCGCTTCACCGTGTCGCGCAAACGTTTGCTGTTTTAAACACGGCTCGGCCAGCATGGCGAAAAATAAATGAAAAAATATTCGGCCTGGAATGGGAATTGTTCAGAAAATCGAAAACTGAAACAGTCCGATTTAATGGCGATAATTCGAGTGCCTGTTAATCGATATATTCGAGAAATTATATCGAGGCGTGTCGCGATTTCTTGAATAATGGGTGGTCACGCAGGCGGGAATGGCGGGGAGGATCCAGCTTCGGAGCAGGCGCTCGGCGTTCGCATATGGCAGCGTGTTGTTTCAACATCGTCTTTCTCTGTCGTGGCCGCGCCCACCGGCCACCACCGAACGCCCACGCCGAAGCCGGATCGCAAGGGAGGGGTGCGGCGCCGGCGAAGCATGATGACCGGCTCACTCCGAACTTGAACAGGGCACTTCACCGGCACCGCACCCGGGAAGCATATCGACCGGTTGGCGCGGCGCCTATCGGACGAGGCTGATTCTTGCGTGCGATGTTGCCGGGCGCGGCCTGATATACCTGACAGGCGCTCAATTTCGAGATTTTCAGTATCGTGCAAGCAGCGCGCGCTGCCCGACGTTCGGCGGCTTTTTTCATTCAACCGGCCCCATGCCGGGCTCTCACGAGGACAGTGCGATGACGAAACCCGATATTCTGAAAGGTGATATCAAGGGACAGGCGCAGGATGCAGATCGCCACAACCTGGCGCGGCCCGCGGTGAACGGCGCACTGTGGGCGCGCGGCCTGACGACGCAGCGCGTGGCCGATCTGTTCAGAACGCTGCCGGGCCTGCCGGGACACTGGATGCAGCTGCAGAACGAGGTCAACGCCGGCAACCGCTATTTCTATGGCGTCCAGAACGGTCACCAGACCACCGACGAGGGCAAGGAACTGATCCGCTGGATCGCCGACGCGGTGGTCAGCGCCGCGCAGAAGGCGGGATTCGATTTTCCGTTGCAGCAGCTTCGGTTTACGGCCGATACCGGGTGGCTGAAGCTGCAGCGGGTGTCGGGGCGGGTGATGGTGTTTTCGCGGCCTTGAGGTCGGGAGACGTGCCGCGGCGCCGGATCGTCCTCGGATCGGCGGCGCGAGCGTGTCGATAAGCGCTATGTAAGCGCCATGGCGTCATCGCCGGCCGTTCTCCCGGATGTCCGACGCCGTCGGTGCCGCCGGCAATACCCGGCGGAGTGGGCGGTTCAGCGAGGCCGGACGCCGGTTCGGGGGAGACTAACCGCGAACCCGCACGCCATGCGTGCATGAATCATTCGCGTCGCCGCGCGATCGTCGCGGTTGCCGGAGCACGAACGCCATCGGCAGGCCGAACAGCAGGACCCATCGCACCGTGTAGTACACGATCACGTTCGAATCGAACAGAAAGAACAGGAACGGCAGCGGCCACATCACGGCCCGCAGGGGCAGCCATCTGCGAGCGCGGATTCCGGTGTTGTTCTGCACGACAAGCAGAATGGCGGGAATCGCAAACGACAAGACGAATCCCGCGATACCGAAGTTCACCAGGAACTCCCCGGGCATGCCGAACAACAGGGTCGTCTTGTCGAGCGCGGTGCGTTCGAGATCGCGAACGATCCGGGATTTTTCCAGCGCGAACGTGTCGGGCCGGTTGCTCCACAGCGCACTTGGGACGATCGACGCGAGCGCACCGGCGAAGCTTCGCCCCATCGGGTAGGCATAGGCCGGTTGCGCGACCGTATCGATCGCCAGTGCCTGCACGTCGAAGCGCGACAGGTCACGAAACAGGAACACGCTGACCGGTCCCATGCTCAACTCGAGATCGCGCTGCTCGGCAAACCGCTGCGACAGATTCGCAATGTCGTTGTAGCCGAGGCCGAATTTCAACGGCATCAGCAGCAGGCCGGTCAGCGCCACGCCGGTACCGGCGATCTTGATCGTACGCGGACCGATTCGAGCGACGAAGCCGTGATAAATGAACAGTGCGAACACCAGCACGAAGACGACACCCTGACGACTCCCGGCGATGCCGGAAGAGAGCCAGCCCAGCACGCCGAGCTGAACGAACGCCACCACGGTCAGCACGACGCTGCGGCGGCGTCGCATCGTGAGGCAAACGAATATCCACAGCGGCGAGGTGTTGGCCAGCGCCTGAATGACCCCCAAGCCGCGAAACGGATCGTTGTCGGTGCCCGTTTGCTCGACCCGCATGTCATACAGTTCGGCGATTCGTGCGTAACCGCCCAGCTTGACGTAGATGAAAGCGAGCGCACCGAGGGACAGACACGCGAACAGACTGGCGAGGCCGCTGACCCGCACGCCCGGTTCGAACCGCAATACGGGGTTGCCGAGGCGGCGCGCGTTAACGTCGAGCGTCAGCTTGACGACCAGCACGCCGGCGAGGCTCAGGAAATACCAGAGCGCGACGGCCGGATCGTCTTGCGGCAACAGTCGCAGATAGATCTCGTCTCCCGCCAGCAGTTGCCACAGCGGGAATACGCCGAGAATGAAGAACAGAAAGATCCGGAACCAGCGTACGGTCGGGGTTCTCGGCCGAATGCCGGCGATCGCCAGCAACAGCGTGCCGTTCAGTAGCAGCAGCACGCCATGCATGCGCCCGGTCAACAGCAGGGCCACGACGATCGCGGCAAGCGCGCCGACGGCGAACGTCGTCCGCATCATGTGCCGGTGATGGCCTTTCGGGCGCATCTCGATGTTCGAACGCAAGGGATTCATCGGGACTGTCCCTGGGGCGCCCAACCGCTGTAGTAGCCGTACTGGCTGCCGCCGCCGGGCTCTGCCACCACCAGCTCGCCCGCATACTCGAGCACGACCTGCTCGTTGCGAACGATCGAGAACGTCGGCCGCCCGGGCGTGCTCGGGACATCGACAAACGAAATTCCGGCCGGTAGCGGCCGGCGGTCCGCGCGCGCGTTCTGGCCGATTGTCAGCACAGCGGGGCCGGTCAGGAATACACACACGAATATGCGATCGACGAGCGGCCCTTGCGGCGTGCGCGGCGACCCGTATGTCGACGCCGACGGACCATGGGCGGCAGCGTCGCCTTGCCCGGCCGGACGCGGACGATAGAAAAAGAACAGCTCGTCGCGCACGATCGGCGGTTCGATGCCCGTCTTGAACCAGCGGATGTAATGACGCGACGCGCGCAGATAGCCTTCGTGGCTCAGGATCGGGCCGAAGCGCGCGTCATACACGCAGGCCTGCCGGGCTGCCCCGGTCGGCGCGACATACGTCGATTCAGCCCAGTCGTTCCAGGTCACGATCTGCACCCAGGTCGCGCGGGACTCGATCGCCGCGCGCCATTCCTCCGCCATGCCGGCAAACCCGAGCGTCTCGAACGCGCGGTAGTTCGTGCCTTGCGGCAAACCCCGGTAGTACGGCGTCACCGGGGCCATGAAGACCTTGCCGGCGCTGTGCAGGGCCGGGGCCAGTGCGCGCGTGGAGCGGGCCAGCAATGACGGTGCGCCCGCCGCACCGAAATAGAAATAGCCGTCCGCGGAGCGGATTTGCCGGACGATCTCGGCCGCCACGTTCGCGTCGATTTCCCGTTCGCCGGTGCGCGGAGACAGATGCGGGACAAAATACGCACCGAGGCGTCTGGCGGTCTCGATCAGCGATCGTGCACGGGTGCCGTGCCGCCCGCCCAGCGCGTACGCGGACAGCACGGGCCGTCCGTCCACCGTCAACTGCGCAAGGCGTCCGCGAACGGTCCGGACGATGTCCTCGAGTTCGTCCTGTGCATTGCCGTCGGCGGACACGAACAACCTGAACGCCCCGTCGAACCGGTCGGCGGTGTTGTAGATCGTCTCGACCCGCCGCTTGTAGTACGGCTCGGAAGCGTCCCACCCGCCGCAATTCAGTGCGAAGCCGTCGATGCCGGCCGCCATCGCATCACGCATTTCCTGTGCATACTGTTCGGGGCCGGCCGCCTTTCCGCCTCTCGGCCAGGCCACCATGTAGTGTGCGAAAACCCGCCGCGTGCCCGGCGCGGCGCTCGTCTCGCCGGTACGTGCGCGAAGCAGCCCGCCAGGGGTCAGCGCGGCCGCGACCGTCGTCGTGATGAAGGATCGCCGTTTCATGGCTGCTCCCGCTCGGCGCCCGCCGGAAGCGGCGCGGCTGGCAGGGCATGACCCGTCAGCAGGACACATGACGACGCCAGGATGATGAACGCCGCCGTGCCGACGCCGCAAATCGCGCCATAGGCGCCGAACTTCCAGCCGAGTGCCGCGACCAGCGCAAGCGTGAGGACGGCCTCGAACGACGCCATCTTCACGAAGGCTTGCCGGCTTCGCGCATACAGCCACAGTGACAGAATCCTGCAGAGAAACACCAGGCACGCGCCCAGCAGCACGGCGAACACGAATGCAAACTGACTGGCCCGGCCCCCGAGCGAATGAACCG
Organism: Burkholderia sp. Bp9140; assembly: GCF_003853425.1. NCBI lineage: Bacteria > Pseudomonadati > Pseudomonadota > Betaproteobacteria > Burkholderiales > Burkholderiaceae > Burkholderia > Burkholderia sp. Bp9140. Next base: position 93,667 of record NZ_QTPQ01000029.1, on the reverse strand, counting down.
GAAACAGACGGATCTCCAGCAGCGCGTACGCTGCGGCGGCCAGCACGCCCCAGCATGCCAGCACGCTCGCCACGAGCTTGCGCCCGAGCCGGATACCGCCGATCAGCCGCAACACACGCTCGCCGTTTCCGCCGATCGCCAGCGAAAACGACTGTCCGAAATTGAAGGCGAGATTGTTGAAGCCTTTGGCGACGCGATACAGCGCGGCACCGGCTGGCCCCGCGACGGCGGAAACGATCAGGACGTCGAGGTGCTTGGCACCGGACAGCACCGCGTTCGCATACCAGCTGCTCAGCATGTCGCCGCGCGCCTGCACGATAAAGTCGCGATACCAGCGCAGCCCGCTCGCCCCGGTTGCCGGATATCGGCCTGGCTCGAGACCGGTCGTGCCGCGACGCGTCACCCACAGGTAGGCACCCAGCAGCAGCGCGCCATACGCGGCCTCGACCAGCAGCAGCAGATCGGGAAAATGGCCGCGCAAGCCGTGGTATTCGGCGAGCACGGCGATGACAGCCAGGCGCGAAAGCGCCGAGATCGTCGAGATGACCAGCACGACGCCATTGCGCCTGGTCACCCTGAAGAAACCGAGCGCAAAGTGCGACAGCCCGTAACACACGGGCGCGAGCACGAGCACGGCGGTCCAGTTCGGCAGCGCGATCGAGCCGGTCCGGCCCAGCAGCGCGCAAGCCAGACAGAACAGCACGGTCGAGCCGAATGCGCTGAGGCAGTCGAGCCGAAGCAGGTTCGGAAACCGCGCCCGGATGCGATCGATCGTATAGATGCGCGCGGAACCGAAGTTGAAGGCGTCGATGGCGACGTAGAACAGGGCCAGCAACGCATACGAGCGCCCGACGAGCATGGGGTCGAGGAGATGCAGCGCCAGTGCCGCCACGACGAAATTCACCAGTGCCGGCAATCCGGCGCTGGCGGCGACATGGATCAGGTCGACGTTCAGGCGGCGCATCGCTCGACCAGGTAACGGCAGTACGCGTCGTATTTTTCCTGCAGCGCCGAATGGGAAAATTCGGCGGCTTTCGCCTGCTGCCTGATGCTCATGTCGACGAGCTGGGCGCGGTCGAGCGCGACTGCCTCGACCGCGGCCACGATCGCGTCGACCGAGCCGGCCCGGATCACGTCGCTCGCAGGCAGGACTTCCGGTATTCCGCCCACGCCGGTTCCGAGCACCGGCGTGCCGACGGCCATCGCTTCCAGCATCGCGCGCGGCATTCCTTCCTGAAGCGACGGCAGCACGAACAGATCGTGCTCGGCGACCGTCGCGCAGGCCGTCTCCGACGATACCTGTCCGCGGAAGTTCACGACGTTCGCGATGCCCAGCGCGTGTGCCAGCGCCTCCAGCTCCCCGCGCAATGCACCGTCGCCGACGAGCGTCAAGACGACGGCCACGTTCTTGCGCTTCAGGCGCGACACGGCTTCGAGCAGCGCCACGTGTCCCTTGCTCCGGTCATGCATCATCGAGACGTTGATCAGCCTCAATGACCCGGGCCGCGCGAGCGCGTCGGGATCGCGTGCCGCGAAGAGCGCGTTCGGCAGGAAGGCGTCGCTGAAGCCGAACGAATCGGCACGCGAGCGCGCCGGATACTTCGCCTGCAAATAGGCTTCCGTCACGTATCGCACGCTCTGCGCGCGCCGTGCGGCAAGCGCGGTCGAGCTGCAATGGATCCATTTCGCGACGCTGCGCAACGGATGGTTCGACGCACCCTTCCTGAAGTAGTCCTCCGGATCGGCAACGATTTCGGCCGAGAACGGCTTTCTCGTGATCCAGCACAGCAGGAGTGCAAGTGTCGCCACATTGCCCGGAAAGCGGATCATCAGTGTTTGCGCGCTCCGGATGACGCGGCACAGGCGTGCCGCCGTGCGCGGCAAGCCGGCGAGCCAGCGGCGGCCGCCGCGAACTGCGCCGAGGTCGACGAACGACGTGCGCGGCCCGGTTACGACGGAGCCGATCGGCCGGGCTTTCGGAAACGCGCGGGCGACGATCCGCACCGCGTCGAAATGCGGCGCGAACCGGCCGGCGAACTTCTCGTGGCCCATATGCGGACTGTAGATTTCGTCGCCGACGCGCGAAAAATTACCGTCCATCACAAAGGTGATTGAACTGCTCGATTTCATGACGGATCCTTTCCACCATCTCGTTGTAGCGAGTCGCGCCTGCCGTGCGCAGCGCCTGCCAGTACGTGCTGTCGTCGCGCGCAAGCTCGCGTGCCAGTGCGGCGACGCGGTCCGCGTCGAAGTCGCTGGCGTGCACCACGTAGCGCGACAGGCCGAGGTCGTCATACGCGGCCCGGCCTTTTCGTTCGTACGCGATATGAATGCTCGGCACGCCGGCCAGCACGCTTTCGAGGCTACCGTGCAGCCGGACGGAGACCACCACCGGACGCTCCCGCGCGACGAGCGTCGCCAGGTCGTCGACCTGCCCGATGCCGAACGTGTCGCGATAGAACGTGTCGTCGCCGTTTCCGCGGCCGCTGCTTTGCAGCGCGAATCCCGCGTCCGGCAGCCGCTTCGCGACGCAACGCAGACGGGCGACATAGTCATCGCGATACGGTTTGCCCTTCAGGTCGCGGAACACGAACCGGATCGGGCGGGCGTGTTCGGCTGGGCGCTCCGCATCCGGCTCGCTGCGTGGCGTCCGGCCGATCTCGAGCACGACGAGATCGCCCGTGCGAATGCCGTGCGGATGCGCAAGCTCGTCGACGCTCTGGCCGTCGCGCAGGAACACGACGTCGACGCAACGCCGCACCAGCGCCGCCAGCAAGGTGCCCGGCAGCGACCGCAGCGGACCGATGCTCTGCGGCAGATAGATCGATCGCTTCGAGCGCCGCAACGCCGTGCAGGCCAGCTGGCTGCCGTGCGCGACGAGCGATTTCCAGCCTTCCATGCCACTGGACGCGCGCAGGTAGCCGCCGCCCACGCCGAAGAACAGCGCCGGCCTGGCGCGGCCGAAGCCGCGCACCGATTCGACGCAGAAACGGGCCAGCGACCAGAGGCGGACGTTCGCGTCGTCGAGATAGCCGTGGAACGAAGCCGGATCGAGGCAGACGATCGTGACGACGCCATCGATGCCGGCGGCGCGGATCGCCTTCAGGCTCAACTTGACCAGCAGGCCGTCGCCGCTGTTTCGCGAGCTGTATGCGTGCAGCAGATAAACGTCAGGCTTGTTCATAGATCCGCATCAGCGATTTCAGGAAATGTTCCTGCCTGAAGGTCTGGTCGAATACGTGCCGGGCGTTCTCACCCATGCGCCGGCATTTGTCGACCGTCAGGCGGTTCAGGTTGTCGGCGAGGCATTGCCCGGTGAGCTCGGTGAGGATGATCCCGTTGTAGCCATGGATCACCTGCTCGGGCAGCGAGCTTTCGCCGGAGACGACGAGCACCTTGCCGGCGCGCATCGCCTCGATCGGAACGAGTGCAAGCCCTTCCCAGCGGGATGGCACGATCACGACGTCCATCGCCTGCATGGCGGCCTTCGTCGCGGCTGCATCGACCCAGCCGTGGTAGACGATCCGGTCGTCGCCGGCCCGCTCCGCCGCGACGCCGCCGCGCACCGCCACGCCGTACACGTTGATCTCGATGTCCGGCTGCAGCGCCGGCATGGCGTCGAGTACGACGTCGAAACCTTTCTGATAGTCGAGGCGGCCGAAATAGCCGACGCGTATCGTCGATGTGCCGGACGGACGATCGAGGGCGGTCCCGGACTCGTCGCCGGCTATACCCGTATAGACGAGGTCGACCTTCGACATCGGCAGCCGGTACTTGCGTGCCGCTCGCAATTCATCCAGCGACATGCAGACGATCCGGTCGCATCGGGTCGCCAGCAGGCGCTCCGTCAGCGCATAGCCCAGCCGCGTCACGGTGCCGACGTCCTTCTTCAGGAACGCCCAGGCGTGGGGCGTGTACAGGACCTTCGCGTGGCGATGCCGGAGCAGCCGCACGTACACGCCGGGGAACGTGCTGTGGCAATGGATCACATCCGGGCCGATGGCCTTCAGCAACGCCCGGATCTCGCGCGCGACCCCGGCGATGCGCGCCGGATGCCGGCTCGACCGGTATCCGATCAGCGTCAGTCCTTCGACGCCGGCCGTGCCGGTCATCTTGTCGGGATCGCAGATCAGCAGGACTTCATTACCCATCGCGATCTGCTCGCGAGCCAGCGCGCCGACATAGGTGGCAATGCCGCCCACCCAGGTTTCCACGACGTGCACGATCTTCATGACGTCTCCCGCTCGCGCGTGACGGGCGTGTCGCCGTTCGCGTCGGTCGAGCCATACGGCGCATATCGATAAGCCCCGTATCGGGAGCGATAGCCGAATGCTCGCGTATCGACGCCGTTGAAGAGGACGCCGAGCAAGCCCGACGAAATCCTGTTCAGCTGTTTCGACGATTCGGCGATCTCGCCGATCGTCGTTTGTCTGGCGCGCGTCACGAGGAGGGTCGTTGCGCAGTGCGGCGCCAGAATGCTGGCGTCCGACACCGCGAGTACCGGCGGCGTGTCGATGATCACGACGTCGTAGGCGGCGCTCATCTCGTCGAGCAGCCGGATCGTCGGTTCGCCCAACAGCAACTCCGATGCGTGCTGCGAAGTGGCGCCCGTCGGGATGAAGTCCAGCCCCTTCGATACGCCGCGCAGCGTGGCGCCATGCAGCGAGACGCGTCCCGTCAGCAGGTCCGACAGCCCCGGCGCGCTCGGCACGTCGAACGATTTGTTCAGGTGACCGCGCCGCATGTCCGCATCGACCAGCAGCACGCGCTGACCGGCGGCGGCCATCACGGCCGCCAGGTTGGAAGACACGAACGACTTGCCGACACCGGGGCTCGGCCCGGTCAGCAGCACACGGTTGTTGTCCGCGTCGAGCAGGGCCAGGCCGAGGGCCGTGCGCAGGCTTTTCAGGCTCTCGATGGAGGGGTCGTACGGGTTCTCGTCGGCGAGCAGCGACGGGACGCTCCCGCGTCGGGCGGCCGAAGCCGCGGCAGCCCGCTGCGCCGCCGAATCGGGGATCGTGCCGTAGACGTTCAATCCGGTGCGGCGCTCGATGTCGTCCGCGTCCGTGACACCGCCGAACAGCGCTTCGCGCGCGACCGCCGCCGTGACGCCCAGCATCACGCCGAGAATGGCGGACAGCGCGAGAATCAACGCCTTGCGCGGTTCGACCGGTTCTTCCGGGACGGGGGCGTTGTCCACTTCGCGAACGTTGCCGACCTTCCCGGCCGACACCAGCTTCAGCTGCTGGATGTTGTTCAGCACGCCGACATACATTTCGTTGCCGACCTCGACGTCGCGTCGAAGCCGGAGTTCGTCCTGTTCGACATCGGGAAACGCGTGCAGGCGCGCCGACAGTCCATCGATCTTCTGCTTCGCGGCCTCGATCTGGCGATCGAGCGCCTGCATCTCGGGATGGCCGGCCGTGAACCGGGTCGACGCCTCCGCGCGCTTCTGCTGCAACGCCAGCAGCGTCGCCTGGGTGGCGATGCTGTCCTGCAGGTAGGCCTGCGCCTCGATGCCGAGATTGAACGTGCCGCGCTTGCGCCGCATCGCGTTGAATTTCGCTTCGGCCTGTTCCAGGTTCTGCTTCAGTTGCGGCGCGACGTTCTCGAGGAACGCGAGGGACTTCTCCGCCTCGGCCGATTTCCGCTTGACGTTCTGGGCGACATACGCGGTGCCGATCGTATTGAGGATGTTCGCCACCGTATCGGGATCTTCGCCCTTCAGCGACACGTTGATGACGTTGCTCTGCTTGCGAATCTCCGATACGTTCAGGTGTTTCTGCAGCTGCTGCAGCGTCTTTAGTTCGGAATGGCGTTCCACCCGGAACACCACGCCCGGCCGCGCGTGGAGTGCATCGACACGGATCCGGAACGTGCCGCCGGCCTGCGTCGATTCGACGAGATGCCCGAGTGTGCCTTCGATCGGCTGGTCGAGATCGCCGTTTTCCAGCCGGAAGCGGCCGCCGGGCAGTGCCGTCAGTTCGAACACGTCGCCCTCGAAGGCTCTCGGAACGTCGAATGTGCCGATATCGATCGATTCGGTACCCCAGCCGTATCCGCCGAACCCGAGCAAACCGGGACGGGACAGGCCGTGTGCGCGCGCGGCGATCGCCTTGCCGATCAACGGGAAGCGCTTCGGCGTTGCGTCGATATACAGGCGCAGGTTCTTGACGGCGTGACCGACGACCATCCTTGACTGGATGATCTCGATCTCGGCCGCCGCCTGGATCTTCGCGTCGAAGAGCGACGACACGCTACCGAGCAGGGAGTCGGCCGCCCCCGTGCTGTCTTCGACCTGAATCAGCAGATTCGACTCGTAGATCGGGCGCGCCAGCCATGCATAGGCGGTGCCGAGTGCAAACACGACCGCCACGATGCCGACCACCAGCCAACGATTCGTCAGCAGCAGATCGACATACCGCACGAGTTCCGGCTCGTCGCCCAGGCCTGATTCGGGTGACGGGTTGGATGCCTTGTTCATGGAAATCCTGTTCATCATTCAACGCTCATCTCAGTGCCTGGATCTTCGGCACCCACGCGTTCACGCCCCGGTCGATCAGGGAATAGGCATGCCTGAACGCATCGATCGGCTTCAGGTACGGATCCGGCACATCCATGCCGTTCCGTTCGTCGAGGCGGAACACGCGCCCCAGCGAAAATGGATAGCGCGTGACGATCTCGCGCTGCTGGCTGGCTTCCATCGTCAAGACGATGTCTGCGCGACGAACCAGTGCCGTGGTGAGCTGCTGCGCGCGATGCGCGGAAATGTCGACTCCGGCTTCGGCCGAGACGGACGACGCGAGCGCATGCGCCGGCGCCCCGACGAGTGCCGACGTGCCGGCCGAGATCACCTCGATACTTGGCAGTCGCGACCGCAGCAGCCCCTCGCCGATCGGGCTGCGGCAGATGTTTCCGGTGCAGACCACGAGAATGGTGCGAATCATCTTTCCTCCGGCTTCTCTCTTGGGATATTCGTATCGACGGCTTTCGGTCATTTCGTGACGATCGCGCCCGTCAAACCGGCATTGATCGCCGGCAACAACAGATTCAGCACGCGGCTGAACCGGACGAGGCTGTTGCTGTCGACGTAGACGACATCCTTCGGCTGAAGGTCGAACTGATTGGCGAGCACCATCGCGACGGGCGAGCGGGCGTCGAGGTGGAACACGCGCGGCGCATCGCCCGACGCACCGCGGATCACATAGAGTTGCGCGGCATCGGCGCTCGCGCTATTGAAGCTGCCGGCCTGCGATAGCGCGTCGCTCAGCGTCAGCCGGCCCGTGCGCAGCGGCAGCGCCGTCATCGGCCGGGTCACCTCGCCCATCACGTAAGCGCCGTTCTCCTCGCGCGGCACCACGCGCAACAGATCGCCGTCGCGCAGCAGCAGGCCGGCGGGATTCGTGCCGCGCGCCAGCATGCCGGGCAGGTCGAGCGGATACGACACGCCGCCGCGTACCAGCACGAGGCGGCTCTGATCGGCCGCCGGCATGAAGCCGCCCGCGCGGCCGACCGCTTCGTACAGCGTCATCGGTACGTCGTTGAGCGGTACGGTGCCGGGCGTGCGCACCTCGCCGTCGACATGAATCTGCTTCGCGCGGAACGACGCGACGCGCACCGTGACCTTCGGCGCGACGAAATAGCGCGCGAGCGCGGCCGAGATCGCCCGGCGTGCGCCGTCGACGGTGAGGCCGGCGACCGGCACGTTGCCTGCATAGGGCACCTGCACGTTGCCCGCGTCGTCGATCACGAACCCTTGCGGCGGATCGGCCGGCCGTGCATTGGTCTGCTGCGACGGCCCTTGCGCGACGGCCAGCTCCGGGTGGTCCCAGACGGTGACCTGCAGCACGTCGCCGGCGCCGAGCGTATAGGCGGCGGGGCGGCCGAGCAGCGCGTCGGCCTGGTTCGCGTCGGCCGCACGCGCGTCGGCCTTCAAATGGCGGATCAGCGTCGCATCGATCTCGGCGATCGGCACCGGCAGCGTCGCGGCGGGTTCATGCGCGTTGCCGTTCGAACCCGGCAGGCTGGTCGTGGCGGGCATCTTCATCCCCGGCGCGAACGCACAGCCCGACAACACCGCGCAGCAAAGCGCACCGACGCAAGCGCGCAAGGTGCCACGCGCAGGCGATGGAGCGATCGCGGACGTGCGATGGCGGCGACCGCCGAAGGATCGGAAGAGAGATAACTTCAAGGTATGGCCTATTCGGGCGTGTGGGGCGGCTGGACGATGTGCATGCGGTGCTCAGTACGCGTTCTGATGACCGAATCCGCGCAACACCGTCGCACCGATGATTCGTAGGTCCAGCGCGAACGACCAGTTGCGCAGGTAGTACAGGTCGTACTCGACGCGGGACTGCATGCTTTCGAGTTGTTCGGTCGCGCCGCGCAGCCCGTTGACCTGCGCCCAGCCGGTGATGCCGGGCTTGATCCGGTACCGGTGGATGTAGCCGTCGACGAGCGTGCGGTACTGCGCGTCGTGCTCCACCGCATGCGGTCGCGGGCCGACCACCGACATGTCGCCGAACAGCACGTTGACGAACTGCGGCAGCTCGTCGAGGCTCGTGCGCCGCAGGAATGCGCCGACCTTCGTCACGCGCGGGTCGTTGCGCGTGGCCTGCGCAACCGTGCCGGGTTGTTCGACGTGCACGCGCATCGTGCGGAACTTGTAGATGTCGAACGTCTGGCCATCCGCGCCGCGCCGCTTCTGCGTGAACAGCACGGGGCCGGGCGACGTCACCTTGATCGCCGCGGCGACGACGAGCAGCAGCGGCATCAGCCCGACCAGCACGACGGCCGCGAACACACGGTCGAAGATCGCCTTCGTGACGCGCGCGCCGCGCGACAGCGGCGGAGCGGCCAGCGAGATCGCCGGTTCACCGAGAATGTCCTCGACGTGGCTGCCGAACAGCGCATGCTTGCTGACGTCCGGCATCAGGCGCAGTTCGACGAAATCGTTGCGGAATTCGTCGATCACGCGCGTGATCGTGGCGTCGTCGTCAAGCGGCAGCGCGATCCAGATCTCGTCCGCGCCTTCGGTGCGGGCAAGCGCGGCGAACGATGCAAGGTCGGCGGCGACGAAAGTGCCTTTGCCGAACGTGAACGCGCGCCCGGTCGTGCGATAGGCGCCGACGAACCGGTAGCGCGACGCGCCGGCCGTGTCGATCGATTCGGCGAGGCGTTCGAGCCATTCGTCGCCGCCGACGATCGCGACGCGGGACGGCGTGCCCGGCACATGCAGGCTGCGGTGGCGCGCGACGCTCAGCCCGACCCGGAACACGACGAGCGCGATCCCGACACCGATCGTCCAGCCGAAGAACCACGTCAGCAACGTCGTCGTGACGGGCGCCAGCGCGATCATCTTCAGTAAAACGAAACACTGAACGACAAACCAAAGGGCGAGCGTGCGCAGTGCGTAGCGAATGGCCGGCCGCGTGCGGCCGTCGAGGCCGATGCCGGCGAGCCGCAGCATGAACGCCGCGAGCAGCGTGCTGACGCCGATCAGGACCCATTCGATTCGGAATGCAGCGAGACTCCACATTGAACCTCGATGCGTGATTCCCGCGATGACGACGATAAGGAGGATATCGACGGCGCATATGGCACGTGCGCTACCTTTTTCCCGCTGGCGTTTCATACCTATGCTCATTCTGCTTGGTGCACGGTCATTCCGGTGTTGCGGCATGGACTGACTGCATGCGTATCGGGGCGAACCGGATCCGACATCGATATTTAAAGGTGACGGTTGGCAAGGAAGACGAGTTTATGGAGGGGGCGATCCGGGAACCATCTGACAACGCGTCATCCTGCGAAGAAAAGGGATCGGACAAGTACTATTTCGGTGCAGTTGCCGAGACGGTGAAGCAACGAAACGTCGACGCGAGGGCGGTGGGACGGGCGTGATCGACGCGATCCGTGCAAGCGGCGCGAGCACGTTCCGGCGCAGGATTGCCGCGACGCTCATGGCCGCGTCGATCGTGCAGACGACGATTTCGTGGCGCGGTCCGGGTTCGTTCTTCATGCTTTTCACTCGTCGTTGCCGTTGGGTGCATTTCTGAAACGCGTGGTGCGGGCGGCTTCGTTCAATCGGCCGCCGACATCGCGGCACCTTGTCCGCTGCATTCGGGCAGTACGGCGAGTCTATGAACGACGGCGGCGCGCGGCCATCGGCCAACAGGCGAACGGTGCGAGAAAGAGGCTCGGACCTGTCCGAGGCGGATTCGGACTCCGGAGCGACGAGGTCAAGGATGGTTAAACGAGGGGGCGGTCGGAAGAACGTGCGGGTGGCGCGGGTGGCTGCGTTAAGAACGACGCCGCCTGCGAGAGGCGGCGTCAAGACGGAGATACAACGTTCACGTCGAAAGACCGGAGCAGCAGAGCCGGTCACCCCGCAGCGCCATTGTCCCGAACGACGTTTCAGCGGGAAATAAGCCCGGTCTGATTCATGCGCGCTGCGTGATCGATGTCAGACCTGTCAGATGGAGATCGGTGTCGTCTACGCCTCCAAGACGAGCGTTTCATCCGGCATGGAGTCCTGACAATGAGCGACGCGGATTGCCGTGAGGTAGATGCGGCGTCAGGCACGACCGCGAGACGGAGCCGGCGCGTGAGCACGAGCACGCCCGTGGCGCGGTGGAGGACTGAAGTCATCCGGAATCGGACTCGTCTGATTGTGCAGCAGCCCTTCGCCCTTCGATAATGCACTGCTCGGGGAAACCGCATGGTGTGCGCCCGATACCTCGTATCCGAAGCATGTCTTCGTTCGTCACGCTGCCCGGTTTCGGGCAGCGTCCTTTTTCCGGATGAGTGCTCGAACGGATCGCGCGATGCACGCCGGGCCGACACACGTGAATGCCTTGCGGTGGCCGGTGGGCTCGGCCGCTTTCGACCCTTCAGGTCGCAGGTTGGTAGAACGCATGCCTCATGCGAGCGCAGGGCATTCACGCCTGTCCGCGGGCGGGTGCCCGCGCCGGTCGCATGCAAGCGGCCCGTGCCGGTGGAGTCCTGTCACCGGCACGGGCCCGGTACGTCCGGCTCTGATCCCTGGCGCGCCGTGCGCTTTCGTACGCGCATGCGTGGCCATCCCGGTGCCGATCCGCTCGGCTGCCCACTGCGGCGAAGCCGCTTTCCCCCTCGCCGCCATCGCGTGCGGGGTCTCCACTCCCTGATGAAGGACGTCCTCATGAAGAAGCATCGCATTTCCATCGTCTCCACCGTGATCGCACTCGCGTGTGCCAGCGGCATGACTGCCGCGCACGCCGCCGGCCCGCAACCCGACTCGGCGCTGCCGCCGGGCGTCGAGGCTGTCGTGAACGACGTGCCGATTCCGCGTAGCGACGTCGACGGCGCGGTCAAGGCATCCGGTCAGCCCGACACGCCCGCGCTGCGCGCACAGGTGAAGCAGAACCTGATCATCCGGCAACTGTTCGAGCAGGCCGCCGACAAGGCGGATTACGGCGCCCGCCCCGAAGTGAACAAGGCCGTGATGCAGGCTCGCACGGTGGCGGCGACGGATCTCTACCTGCGTGAAATGGCCCGCCCGCAGCCGGTGACCGACGCGCAGGTCAAGGCGCGCTACGACCAGATCGTCGCGAGCGCCGCACCGTTCCAGTACCGCGCGGAAGTGATTGCTGTCGGCACCCCGGCAGAAGCGAACGAAGTGGCCGCGGAACTGAAGAAGGGCATCGGGTTCGACGCGCTCGGGAAAAAGTACAACACGGCGCCGAACGGCGGTATCGCCGAATGGGTCGATCTGCATACGCCGGTGGCGGAAGGAAACACGGACGGTGTGCCGGTGGCGCTTGCGCAGGCGATCACGTCGCTGCAGCCGGGTGCCGTTTCGGACCCGATCCGGATCGGCAATGCTGTCGCGTTCGTGAAGCTGGATCAGAAGCGGAAGACCGTCGTGCCGACGTTCGACGCGGCGAAGAACGTGCTGCGCCAGCAGCTCGAAGCGCAGGCGGACCAGCGGGCGATGGCCGCGCTGGTCGAGAAGCTTGCCGCGCAGGCGACGATCCGGCAGTAAGCAGGGGGTGGGCGAAGGGCTGCCTGGTGTGTCTGACGCGTTGTCGGTAGACAGTCGGGTCGCCCGCCTTTCGTTCGCGTCGAAGTTACTTCACCGCGCGGCCGAACAAGCGCGGGTCCAGTGTAAACGGTTCGGTGCGGATGACCTGGACGGCGCTCATGCCGGAATGCGTCGGTTTCAGCAGCAGGTTGGTGTCGGTCGGGCACACGACTGACGGCACGCGCATCACCAGTTGTTCGCCCGCTGCAAGCCATTGCCGGCCCAGCTCGATCGTCGGTTCGGGGTCGCATGTCAGGTTTGCCCAGCCGTCCGGTAGTGCAGGGGTGAACGCGCCGTCATATGCGGCGTCCGGTACTTCTAACGTTACCAGGCAATATCCGCCGGCCGGCATCAAGCCAGCCATATGGACCAACGCTTCCAGCCGCGCGGTCGATGCGTGCGCGCACGTGTACACGACGCGCATGCCACGCGGGTTCCAGCGCCCGCCTGCCAGCGCCGCGCCATTCCCGCTCAGATCGTCGGCACGGTAATAGCCGCGCCGTTCCTTGGCGAGCCGATATACCCTCATGCACCGATTTAGTCGAACTTGGGAGACCGAGACTCGCGAGCAATGTCTGGATTTAGATCTGTTCGGATGAGAGTCAAGACTCTCTCGTTTGGCAGACTTGGGGATGCGCCGAAAGAGGGCGAATCGGCACTGTTCACCGCGCGATTTCCGACGCGCAATGACGAGCCACAGAATCAGCCTCGTCCGATTGGTTGTCACGATCGTTCACGTTAAATTGAAGAGGTGTGGTGCCGGAGGGGCTTCGGCGGCGGCCGTTGGGCCCGGTCGCAGTCATGCTATTCGTCGATAGCGCTACTCCTAACGCTGCCTCATGCGAGCGCCGAGGATATTCCGGTACCACACACTGCTTCTCGCGGACGCGGAGCGTGTCAGATCGACACGGTGATACCCGCCGAACGCGACTGCCCGGCAGGCCGTACCACGATCTCCACGTGCTGGCCAAACGACACCAGCGTCTGAAACAGCAGATCCAGCGAAACGTTCCGGATCCTGTCGCGCTGCTCCGGGGTGACTATCGGCCGCGCCATCTCGGCCAGTGCCGCGGCCTCGGTCTCACTCAGGCCGCGCGACACGATCAGCGCGTTGATCTTGAGCACGAGCGCGGACTTGGCCGACAGTGCGTCCGCATCGTCGAAGTCGAGATCGGCCGGCACGTTGTCAGGGTATTGGCGTGAGTTGCTGTAATTCATTGCGCGTCCCCCGCGATCACCGAAAACCGCCGCCGCTGCGGTCCCGTTGCCGAATCGACATCGGGTGATCCATCGTTCCCGAAATGCGCGCTGTCCTCGTCGTCGATCGGCGTGATCACCAGCCGCTTGTGCGTCACCTCGATCCGCAAACGTTGATCGGGCTCGAACCCCGCTGCCTCGATCCATCGACCGGACAGCTTCATCCACAGATGGAGGACGGGCGGCGCCATGTCGGTGAGCCTGAGGTGCGGGACGATGCGACGAGTTTGACAAGACGTCCGAGTGTCGACAAAAAAGTCTTGAAAACGAACCGGTGCGATATGATTCGCGTCAGCCATGGCTAACTCCTGCTGAGAGTTGGTTGTGGTCAGCGGCTCGCCGGTGTTGTGGCATCGGCGGGCCGCGCTCGTTTACGCAGCGCATTTCGACCTTCAGTCATTCACATGCTTGGCATGACGAAATGAATGGATCTTCGAAGCGAAAACGTGAAACCACTCTAGCCGAGGTTGGTCGCTATCAGGTGCTGGTTAGGTGCGTTTTCATCGACACGGGTCATCAGCCGATGTCTTGCATGCCTGAAGTCCAATGACCCCAGGCCAGACGCGCTGGTTCGCCGAACCGTCACTTCATTGCAGATGTGTCAGAAATCGTGTCGGTCGAATGCTTCGGCTCGCCAGACGCACGTCGCACGAGGATGTCATGTGCGTCGTGCCGGTAGCGTTCGAACTCGCGCGTAAGGCGCGGCAGTCAGGGGCCGAAGCGTGCGTTCACGATGTCCTTCAGCCGCGCGGCGGTGATCTCGCCCATGTGCGATTCGACGAGATTGCCTTGCGCGTCGAAGAAGAGCGTCGTCGGCAGCCCGCGCGAACCGTAGGCCTTCATCGTGTGCAGCGTGCGATCGAGCAGCACGTGGTCGAACCGCAGCGCCTTCCGTTCGAGGAACGCGCGCACCGTCTGCGCGTCTTCGCCCTGGTTGACCATCAGCACCGTGATGTCCGGATGATCCTGCTGCGCCTGCGCGAGGATCGGCATTTCGCGTTGGCACGGCGCGCACCAGGTGGCCCACAGATTGACGACGACCGGTTTGCCGGCGAAGCGCTGCGGCGCGACCGGCGTTGCGTCGAGCGCTTCGAGCTGCATCGCGGCAAGCGGCGGCGCGCCGCGCTGCAACGACACGAGCGTGCCCTGTGCGATGCCCCATGCAGCGAGCCCCGCCAGCATGCCGGCCATCACCGGGCGACGCAGCGCGGGCAGGCGGCGCAGCCGCCAGCCGGCGAACACGAGCGCCGCGGCGAGGCCGATGCGCCAGTCGAAGCCGCCGTCGCCGAGCGCGACGATCGAGCGCGGTGCGGCTGAATACTCGGACCACCATCGAGCGACATAGCCGGCGCGCGCGGCGATCAGGCCAAGCAGCAGCGTGTCGAGGATCAGGCTCGACGCGGTCTTGTGCTGGCCGTCCGGCGGGCGGCGCTGCATGAAACGCGCGACGAGCCACGCCAGCAGCGCGGCGGCGGCTACCGCGATGACGCGGATCGAGAAGGGACCGATGCTCAACATAGGAAGGAAAGAGAGTGACGTGGCCGGGGCGGGCAGGACGATTGCCGGCCGGAGACGGTGAAGCCATCAGCGGGCAGGCGGCGTTTCGACACGGGGTCGTGCATGCGGGTTCCCTTCGCGGTCCCGACCGGGTGTGCCACATCCGGCCGTTCCGGTCGCCGCCGCGTGCGCATCGTCAGGAGCACGTCATTTTCATGCACCCGCGGCGCGAATCAGACCGGGCTGATGGTCAGCGAACGGCCGTTCGTCAACAATGGGCCGGCCGGGTTGGAGTGGTGTCCGCCGGCATCCCGGACAGGGATCTCTCCTTGACGGCCGCTCGCCCCCGGGCGGCCGATTTTTTATCGTCGGGCGTGCGGGTGTGAATGTCTTGTGGCGGTCGGTGGGCGCGGCCGCGAGCCGATTCGGATCGGTTGGTTCCGGAACAGGAACGCTGCCAGATGCGAGCACAGGGCATTCACTCGCGCATCGCATGACGATCGGTCCCGCCCGGTGCCGTGCGCGGCGTCGACGGCCGGCGCGCGGCGCTGTCGCCGGCATTGGCCGGATTGCTAGCCGCCGAGCCGATACGCGGTAAAGAACTCGTACCACGGCGAACCTTGCGCCACGGGTATCCCGAGCGCCGACGTCCGCTGCTTCAATACCGTGAACACGCCGTTGATGCGCGCGGTCTGCGCGGCATCGCTGAATGGACGCGGCTTCGCCCTGCCGGCCGCGAACGCGCCGTAGGCGATCGCGAGCAGGCGCGCGCTGTCGTCGATCGAGACGATCGAGCCGTTGATCGCTTCGACGAAGCGAGGCCTGTCCTCTTCACGCGATGCGGCGATGCACTGGAACACGATCGCCGACACCTCGTGCAGGTCGTTCGCGCGCAGCAATGCCGGCAGGCGCGCGGCGATCCTGTCGGCCGGTTCTTCGTGCAGCGCAGCGCCGAAGTCGAGCACGGCGGCCATCGGATTGCGGTCCTGCTTCACGCGATCGAGCGCGGACGCGGACGCAGCGGCCGCCGCTTGCGCGTCGTCGCCGGGCGCGGTGCTGAGCACGTCCGCCACCTGCTGCGTCCATTCCGGAAAGATCATCCGCACGTTGCCGAACTGCTCGCCGCCTTGCGCGGCCGGATTCCACCGGTAGACGATCGTGCCGCCGTGAATGAACGGCGAATACAGGTGCTCGGGCGTTTGCGGCAGCGGCCGCCGGTCGATCGGCAGCCACGCGAGCGTCAGCCAGTCGTAGCGGCCGGTGGCGGGCACCGACGGGCTGGAACCCGCGACGACCTGCCAGGTGCCGCGGTTCGCATAGCGCCGGCGAGCATCGGGCACCGCGACGGTCTGCTGTTTCGCGGTATCGAAGTAGGTGGTGCCGGTCACGTTCGCGCCGCTGTCCGGAGCCGGCGTGAGGGTGGCGATGACCCACGATGCACCGTCGGCCGAACGATAGTCGGACGGCTGCAGCGTGGCCACGTCGTGCACCATGCGCGTTTCGGCGGCGACGGGGCTCGGCGGCAGATGGGCGGGACCGGCGACGATACTCGGCATGGACTTTCCTCGGAATCGGGTGCGTATCGGCAAACGCGAACCGAACGCGCACGACAGGCGGCGCAGGTTGCTCTCCGTAACTGTAGAACGTCGTGGCCGGAAACGGAAACCGGCGCAGCCGCCCCAGGTCGCGCAACGCACAACGCACAACGCACAACGCGCTCCGCCGCTTCTGCTTACCATGCGCCCGCGATGCTCGACGCCGCGCGGTGCGCGGATTCCGCGCACCGCCACGCGCTTGCCGACGCCGCCTCGCTGCCGTCCGAAGCAGCGGTCGCGCGTGCCGCTGTTCCAGGGGATCAAGGCACGGCAGCTGGATCGAAGCCGTCGCGGCCGCGCGGCGTGCGGCACGATCAGTGCGGCAAGACCTTTCGGTAGATCGCGAATCCGGTCTTCTCCGCGACCGTGTCGTAGAGCCGCATCGCCGTGTGATTCGTTTCGTGCGTCTGCCAGTACACGCGTTCGGCGCGCTGTTGCCGCGCGGCGTCGTACACGGCTTCGATCAAGGCGCGGCCCACGCCCTTGCCGCGTTCGGTGTCGAGCGTGAAGAGATCCTGCAGATAGCAGGTCGGCCCGATCAGCGTCGTGCTGCGGTGATACAGGAAATGCACGAGCCCGACGAGCCGGCCGTCGCGTTCCGCGACACGCGCATGCACGGGTTCGTAGCCGTCGAAGAAGCGCGACCACGTGAGCTCGGTGATCTCGCGCGGCAGCGCGGTATCGCCGAAGCGGCCGTAGAAGCGGTTGTAGCCGTCCCACAGCGGCAGCCAGGCGTCGAAATCGTCTTCCCGCACGGAGCGTACGGTCAGGCCGGCGTCGGTAGTGTTCATGGTCGCGCACCTCATCGATGGTGATGGAATGAAGCGCTGCCGGCGCGGCCGGCAACGGGAGCAGACGTTTACGATAGAAAGTTCGTGGCACCATGTGTAGACCCATGACGTCCGCACTTTCTGGAGCCACGATGGATTACGCCGTCCTGTTGTCGACCTTCGAGCGCGAAGCGGGGCCGCGGGCGGCCGCGCGGATGTCGCAGCAGCAGCGGCTGTACGCATGCCTGCGCGACGCAATCCTGAGCGGCCGGATCGCCGAAGGCGCGCGGCTCGCTGCATCGCGCACGCTTGCCGGCGAACTCGGCATCGCACGCAACTCGGTGCTGTACGCATACGAGCGACTGGCGTCGGAAGGGTTCGTGACCGGCACGCGGCAGGGTACGGTGGTTGCGCGGATGGGCTTGCGCGGCGCGCAGGTCGCCGCTGCGGCGCCCGCCGGCGATACGACGGTGCTGTCGCGGCGCGTTGCGCGGGCCGAGCGCGCGACGAGCGGTGTCGACGAATCGCTGCCGTTCATGCCGGGCGTGCCGGCCGTCGACGAATTCCCGCTCGCGCAGTGGCGGCGCTGCATCGAACGTGCATGGCGCACGGCCGGGCCGGCGCAGCTCGGCTACCAGTCGGCGGAGGGCGATGCGGTGCTGCGCGACGCGATCGCCGGCTATCTGCGCGCGTCGCGCGGCGTGCGCTGTGACGCCGCGCAGGTGATCGTCACCGACGGCACGCAAGGTGCGCTGGACCTGTGCGCCCGTGCGTTGGCCGACGCGGGCGATGTCGCGTGGATCGAGAACCCCGGCTACCACGGCGCGCGCAATGCGTTTCTCGCGGCCGACCTGCGCGTCGAGCCGATCGGCGTCGATGCGCAGGGGCTCGCGCCGCATCCGGACGACTGGCGCGATCGTCCGCCGAAGCTCGTCTACATCACGCCGTCGCACCAGTATCCGCTCGGCGCGGTGATGAGCCTCGAACGGCGGCTTGCGCTCGTCGCGCATGCGCGTGCGGCCGGCGCCTGGATCGTCGAGGACGACTACGACAGCGAGTTCCGCCACCACGGTACGCCGCATGCGGCCGTGCAGGGGCTTGCCGACGACGTGCCCGTGATCTATCTCGGCACCTTCAGCAAGGTGATGTTTCCCGCGTTGCGGCTCGGCTTCATGGTCGTGCCGCCCGCGCTGGCGCAACCGCTGCGCGACGCGGCGGGCGCGTTGATGCTGCAGGGCCGCGCGGTCGAGCAGCGCGCGCTCGCGGATTTCATCGGCGCCGGGCATTTCACGCGGCATCTGCGACGCATGCGCCGTGTGTATGCCGAGCGGCGCGACGCGTTGCACGATGCGCTGACGCGGCGACTGGGCACGCGGCTGACGGTGTCGGGCGGCGCGGGCGGCATGCATCTGTCCGCGCGGCTCGACGTGCCGGTAGCCGACACGGCGTTGAGCCGCGTCGCACAGGCGCACGGGCTGATCCTGCGGCCGCTGTCGTCGTTCTGCGTGCCGGGCACCGCGCACGGCTACAACGGGCTCGTGCTCGGCTACGGCGGCGTGCCGGCCGAGCGGATGGACGCGCTCGCGCGCAGGATCGGCGAGATGATCGACCGCGTGCTGGCCGCGCGGTGACGGGCGGCGCGCCTGCCCGCTGCTCCGCTTACCCGCGCATCGGCGGATTGAGCCGCGCGAACGCGTCCTGGCGGCGATACGGGAAGTACGGATACGGCGCTTCGACCGCACTCGCCGCGTCGAGCTTCGCGACCTGCGCGCCGGTCAGCGACCAGCCGACCGCGCCGAGGTTCTGGCGCAACTGTTCCTCGTTGCGCGCGCCGATGATCACCGACGACACGGTCGGGCGCTGCAGCAGCCAGTTCAGTGCGATCTGCGGCACGCTCTTGCCGGTCTCCTCGGCGATCGCGTCGAGTGCATCGACCACGTCATACAGCCGTTCGTCGTCGACCGGCGGCCCGAAGCCGGCCGTGTCGTGCAGGCGGCTGCGCTCGGGCAGCGGTGCGTCGCGGCGGATCTTGCCGGTGAGCCGGCCCCAGCCGAGCGGGCTCCACACCAGTGCGCCGAGGCCCTGGTCCGCGCCGAGCGGCATCAGGTCCCACTCGTAGTCGCGGCCGACGAGCGAATAGTAGACCTGGTTCGCGACGTAGCGCGACCAGCCGTGCCGGTCGGCCGCTGCGAGCGATTTCATGATTTGCCAGCCGGCGAAATTCGATACGCCGATGTAGCGCAGCTTGCCTGCGCGTACCAGGTCGTCCAGCGTCGACATCACTTCCTCGACCGGCGTGGCCGCGTCGAACGCGTGAAGCTGCAGCAGGTCGATGTAGTCGGTATCGAGGCGGCGCAACGCGTCGTCGACCGCGCGGATCAGCCGCGCGCGCGACGTGCCGGCGTCGTTCGGGCCGTCGCCGGTCGGCAGGCCCGTCTTGGTCGAGATCAGCACCTGGTCGCGCCGTCCGCGGATCGCGGCGCCCAGCACCCGCTCGGATGCGCCGTCCGAATATACGTCGGCCGTGTCGAACAGGTTCACGCCGGCTTCGACGCAGATGTCGACCAGGCGGCGCGCTTCGTCGACGCCCGTGTTGCCCCATGCGCCGAACAACGGGCCGGTGCCGCCGAACGTGCCTGCGCCGAAGCTCAGCGCGGGAACCTTGAGGCCGGAGCGGCCGAGCGTGCGGTATTCCATGTCGTGTTTCCTCTCGTCGTCGAGGCCGGTGCGTGCGGGCGCCGGCAAGGTCAGTGCTCACTCTAGCGCTTGCGGTTCATCCGGATAATTGGGCAGACTTCGAAAATATCCTTCGGAGGAAGCGAAGAATGCTGCTCGATAATCTCGCGCTGTTCCTGCGCATCGTGGAAAAGGGCGGGCTGGCTGCGGCCGGCCGCGAGGTCGGCCTGTCGCCGGCCACGGTCTCCGAGCGGCTGACGGCGCTCGA
Organism: Burkholderia sp. Bp9140; assembly: GCF_003853425.1. Taxonomy (NCBI): domain Bacteria; kingdom Pseudomonadati; phylum Pseudomonadota; class Betaproteobacteria; order Burkholderiales; family Burkholderiaceae; genus Burkholderia; species Burkholderia sp. Bp9140. The sequence continues at coordinate 73,543 of NZ_QTPQ01000029.1, read as the reverse complement.
GCGCTACTACGGCGCGGCACTGCTCACGCGCACGACCCGCGCGATCAGCCTGACCGACGAGGGCCGCACGCTGGTCGCGGGCGCGCGGCGCCTGCTCGCCGAGGCCGACGAGCTCGAAAGCCGCGTGCGGCTCGGCGCGCAGACGCTGTCGGGGCCCGTGCGGCTGAGCGCGCCGGCCGATCTCGGGCGGGCGCGCGTCGTGCCGGTCGTCGATGCGTTCCTGGCCGAGCATCCGGGCGTCACGGTCGATCTGCATCTCGGCGACGGCTACGTCGATCTCGTCGGGCAGGGACTCGATTTCGCGATCCGGCGCGGCATGCTCGCGGATAGCGCGCTGCGCAGCCGCTCGCTCGGCCGTTCGCGCCGCGTGGTGTGCGCCGCGCCCGCGTATCTCGCCGCGCACGGCACGCCGCGGCATCCGGACGAACTCGCCGCGCACGACTGCGTCGTGATGCGTTTCGGGCAGGAGCTGTATGCCGAATGGCCGTTCCGCGTCGACGACGAACCGAAGCGCGTGATGGTGCGCGGCCGGCGCGTGGCCAACGATGGCGCGCTCGTGCGCGCGTGGTGCATCGCGGGGCACGGGATTGCGCTGAAGTCGCTGCTCGACGTCGAGCAGGATCTGGCGTCCGGCGCGCTCGTCGAGATTCTTCGCGCGTTTTCGCCGGGAGAAGTCGACCTGCAGATCGTCTATCCGGGCGGCGCCGTACAGCCGCGGCGCGTGCGGGCGCTGATCGAGCGGCTGGCGCAGGCGTTGGCGGCGGGGTGATGCCGAGGTGTTTGCGCCGCGGCTGACGCGCAGCCATGCCCCTGTCGACGTCACAACGTCGAATGCGGCGCAGCGACGGATGGCGCAACTTCCCGCACGACCGCGAACGCACACAGCGCCCGCCGGAGCGGTTGTACACATTTCGTCATTTAGCTAATATTCGAAACGTCAAGCGAAACCGCAACCCATGAACGACGTCACCCGCATCAGCGCACTGGCCAATGAAAGCCGCCTGGCCGTGATGCGCTGGCTCAAGCAGCCGCGCAAGCACTTCCCGCCGCAGCCGCACGGCGACTTCGACGAACTCGGCGTGTGCTGCACCTACATCACCGAGAAGCTCGGCATCGCGCCGGCGACGACCACGCGCCACATGCGCATCCTCGCGGATGCCGGGCTCGTGCAGGCGACGCGCGTCGGCAAGTTCACGTACTACAAGCGGATCGACGATGCGCTGCATCAGTTGGGCCGCGATCTCCTGCAACTTTGACCTTCACCGAGGCAATCGACATGGATGAACTCGCCCTGCTGGCCGACGCCGACCGGCGCGCGCACGCGTATCTCGCGGCGACGAACGCACGGCGCGCGTATCCCGACGCGGCCGCGCTCGCCGGTCTCGCGGCCTTCGACGAGCCGCTGCCCGATACGGGCCGCCCGGCCGACGACGTGCTGCGCCTGCTCGACGAGCGCGGCACGCCCGCGACCGTCGCATCGAACGGCCCGAACTACTTCGGCTTCGTGATCGGCGCGACGCTGCCGGCCGCCGCTGCGGCCGAGCGGCTGATGCTTGCATGGGACCAGTGCGCGTCGTCGTTCGTGAATTCGCCGGTGGCCGCGACGATCGAGCGGCAGGCCGCGCGCTGGGTCGTCGACGTGCTCGGGCTGCCCGAGGACAGCGCGGTCGGCTTCGGCACGAGCGCGACGGCCTGCACGCTGGTCGCGCTGGTTGCCGCGCGGCGTGCGCTGCTCGCGCGCAAGGGCTGGGACGTCGACGAGGACGGCCTGATCGGCGCGCCCGAGGTCAAGGTCGTGGTCTCCGAGCGCGTGCACGTGACGGTGAAGAAGGCGCTGCGCGTGCTCGGCTTCGGGATGAAGCGCGTCATCGTCGCGCCGGTCGACACGCACGGCCGCATCGACCCCGCGCAAGTGCCGCCGCTCGACGACCTGACGATCCTCTGCGTGCAGGCCGGCGAAGTGAACACCGGCGAATTCGATCCGTTCGCGGCGCTGATTCCGCCGGCGAAGGCCGCCGGCGCGTGGGTGCACGTGGACGGCGCGTTCGGGCTGTGGGCGCGCGCGTCGTCGAAGCGCGCGCTGACCGACGGCATCGACGGCGCGGACAGCTGGACGACCGACGGCCACAAGTGGCTCAACACGCCGTACGACGGCGCGATGGTGATCTGCCGCGACGCGGCCGCGCTCGCGACCGCGATGAACAGCGATGCCGTCTACCTGAGCGGCGCGCAGGATGCGCAGAAGAACCTGAACCTCGAATTCTCGCGGCGTGCGCGCGGCATACCGGTGTGGGCCGCGCTGCGCGCGCTCGGCCGCGCCGGCGTGGCGACGATGGTCGAGCGGCATTGCGCGCAGGCACAGCGCGTCGCGGCCGGCCTGCGCGCGGCCGGCTACGACGTGCTGAACCGTGTCGTGCTGAACCAGGTGCTCGTGCGTGCCGGCACCGACGACGAGACGATCGCGATCCTTCAGGCCGCGCAGGATTCGGGCGAAACATGGTTCGGGCAGACCGTGTGGCAGGGGCGGCCGGCGTTCCGGATCAGCGTGTCGTCATGGCGTACCGAGGACGAGCACATCGACCGCCTCGTCGCGTTGCTGACGAAGCTGCGCGGCGTGCACGTGGGCTGAGCGGCCGCGGCGCGTGCGTCTTGCGCGCGCCGCTGATGTCGATCATTCGTCGTCGTCCTTCCCCGGCACGCTCGCCGGAGAAGTTATCGCACGCAACGACATCCTGGTTTTTTCTTGTCGAATCGAGTGTATATGCTCGGAGCTTTTGAGGAGCGGCCAAGATGATTCTCGTTAACCAGCAACGGCTGTGGGATTCGCTGATGGAGATGGCGACGATCGGCGCGACCGCGCGTGGCGGCAGCTGCCGGCTCGCGCTGAGCGCCGACGAGGTGCTCGGTCGGCAACGTTTCATCCGCTGGTGCGAGGAAGCTGGTTGCGACGTACGCATCGATCCGATCGGCAACGTGTTCGCACGCCGGGCCGGCACCCGGCCCGACGCGCCGGCCGTGATGTGCGGCAGCCATCTCGACACGCAGCCGCTCGGCGGCCGTTTCGACGGCGTCTATGGCGTGCTCGCCGGCCTCGAGGCGATTCGTGCGCTGAACGAGCACGGCATCGTCACGCGCCATCCGATCGACGTCGTCGCATGGACCAACGAAGAGGGATCGCGCTTCACGCCAGGCATGATGGGCTCAGCCGTCTATGTGGGCACGCTGGATCTCGACTACGCGCTGGCCCGGCCGTGCATGCAGACGGGCGTGCGGCTCGGCGACGAACTCGAGCGCACCGGCTTCGCCGGCCGCGAGCGCGAGCGGCAGATGCCGAAAGCCTATTTCGAAGCGCATATCGAACAGGGCCCGGTGCTGGAGCACGCCGGTCTGCCGATCGGCGTGGTGACCGGCGTGCAGGGCATCTACGAACTCGACGTCACGGTGACGGGCTTCGAGTCGCATGCGGGCACGACGCCGATGAGCGTGCGCAAGGACGCGATGGGCGTGGCGGCCGCCATGATCGCCGCGATCGTCGACCATGGACATGCGTTCGATGCCGATGCGCGCGTGACTGTCGGCCATGTCGCGTGCCAGCCGAACTCGCCGAGCACGATACCCGGCCTGGTGCGTTTCAGCGTCGACGTGCGTCATCCGTCGCGGCCGGCGCTGCAGCGGCTCGTCGCCGATATCGAAGCGATCTGCATGCAGCGCATCCCGCTGCGCGGCACGCAGGTTCAGGTACAGAGCATTGCCGAATACGAGCCGGTGGTGTTCGATGCCGAATGCGTCGCGCGCGTGCGGCAGGCGACGGCCGCCGCCGGCTATCCGTATCTGGAAATGTGCAGCGGCGCGGGGCATGACGCGGTGAACCTGTCGTACGTCGCGCCGAGCGCGATGGTGTTCGTTCCGTGCAAGGCCGGGCTGAGCCACAACGAGGCCGAGGATGCCGATCCGGTGCACCTCGCGCAAGGCGCGTCGGTACTGGCGAACCTGCTGGCCGATTGCGCGCGGTAGTCAGGCGTGCCGGCGTGCGCGTACGCCGTTCTCGTCTGCGTGAAAATGTCGGACAATAGCTCGGCATGCACGCCGCGCCGGCCCGGGCGGCCCGTTCTACTGAAGCATTCATGCTGACGAGATCCCCATGTCCACGACACCTCCCCGGGAACTGCTGAAAGCCGCTGACATCGCGAAGATGGAACCGACGCGCGCGGTGCATTCGCTCAATCCCAACGCCGTTCGCCTCAAACGACAGCTCAGCGACCTGACCGGCCTCACGCAGATCGGCGCGCACCTGCTCACGCTGATGCCCGGTCACGAATCGGCCGAGTATCACCGCCACCTGTACGAGGAAGAATGCGTGTATGTGCTGTCCGGCACCGGCGCGGTCACGATCGGTGAACGCACGTGCGAAATCGGGCCGGGCGATTTTCTCGGCTTTCCGCGCGGCGGCGAGGCGCACACGTTGCAGAACACCGGCGACGTGCCGCTGGAACTGTTCATCCTCGGCCAGCGCCTCGAACACGACGTCTGCGAATACCCGAGAATCGGCAAGCGGCTTTACGTCGCCGGCGAGCTCGAGGATTTCGTCGAGTTGCCGAAACGGCCGTAGACGGCACGCATCTGCATCGGCCTTCATCATGCTTATGATGCGGGAACGCCACCGACAGGATTCCACGCCATGGACGCGCCGCATCCGCCGATGAATGCCCCGATTGCCGAAACGGAACCTGAAACCGAAACCGTCGCCGAGCCGCGCGCGTCGCGCGTGCATCGGCCTGTCGCGCTCGTCACCGGATCGACGTCGGGAATCGGCGCGGCCATCGCGCGACGCCTGTCGGCGGATGGTTATGCGGTGATCCTGCATTCGCGCCGTTCCGCCGCGACCGGTCGCGCGATGGCGCGCGAACTCGGCGCGGCCTATGTGCAGGCCGATCTCGCCGACGACGCGGAGCGCGTGCGGCTGATCCGCGATGCGCTCGCCGTGCACGGGCGGCTCGACGTGCTGGTCAACAATGCGGGCGTCAGCCGCGTGATTCCGCATGACGATCTTGCCGCCGCGACACCCGACGTGTGGCGCGAGATGCACGAGATCAACGTGATCGCGCCGTTCCGGCTCGTTGCCGAAGCGCAGCCCGCGCTGCTCGAGGCGGCGTCGAGCGGGCGGGCCGGCTGCGTCGTGAACGTCAGCTCGCATGCGGGCGTTCGGCCGAAGGGCGCGTCGATTCCGTACGCGGCGGCGAAGGCCGCGCTCAATCACACCACGCGCCTGCTGGCGCGCACGCTCGCGCCGGCGATCCGCGTCAACGCGGTGGCGCCGGGGCTCGTCGATACGCCGCTGACCGCCGACTGGACCGAAGCGCAGCAGCTCTGGCGCGAGCGCGCGCCGATGCGACGCGCGGCGACGCCGGACGACGTCGCGCAGACGGTCGCGATGCTCGTCGCATCCGATTACGTGACGGGCGAGATCGTGATGCTCGACGGGGGATTGAACCTGACGTGACGGGACGCGGTTGATGCGATCGGTGCGGCGAGGCCGCGCGGCGGGCGGCCCTTGTGCCGAGGTCAGGCGACCGGCAGGCAAAGCCGCCTGCCGGTTCCACGGATCACCGGTCGCCGGTCGCCGGTCGCCGGTCGTGAGCTCAGCCGAGGTCAGACCGCAGCCGCGCGAGCGCCTGGTCGTGCGTGCGTTCGAATTTCAGCGGCGTGACCGCGATATAGCCTTCGCCGAGCGCGACCGTCTCCGAATCCGCATCGTCGTCGCGCGGTGCGCGGGCCAGCTTCAGCCAGTGGTATTCGATGTCGCGCGGATCGCGCCCCGACACGATTTCCACGCCCTGCAGCGTGCCGGCGCCCTGGTTCGTCGCCTTCAAGCCGCGCACGTCGTCGGCCGGCCGCGGCGGGAAATTCACGTTGAGGCATGCGTCGCGGTCCCAGCCGGCCGCGACGAGCCGGCGAATCACGTCCGGCGCGTGCGTGAGCGCCGTGTTCCACGGCACCGCATGGCGGTCGCTGAACGCCTGGCTCAACGCAATCGCGGGCACGCCGACCAGCATGCTCGTCATCGCGGCGCCGACGGTGCCGGAGAACACCGTTTCGGTGCCGAGGTTCGCGCCGCGATTCACGCCGGACAGCACGACGTCGGGCCGCGCGTCCTTCATCAGGTGGCTGACCGCGATCGCGACGCAATCGCCCGGCGTGCCGCGCACGGCGAAGCGGCGCTCGCCCTTGCGATGCACGCGCAGCGGTTCGTGCAGGCTCAGCGAATGCGACGTGCCGCTCTGGTCTTCCGCCGGCGCGACGATCCAGACTTCGCGCGCCAGTTGCGTGGCGACCTGTTCGAGCACTTCAAGGCCGGGGGCGTCGAATCCGTCGTCGTTGGTGAGCAGGACGCGGTCGAACAGCGGGCGGGTTTCTTGCATCGGGACGATCCTCGCGGGTAGGCAATGAGAGGGGAAAGGCATCGCGCGTACATCCGCAAGGCTAGCATTGCGTCGTGACGCGTGTCGTGTCGTGCTGTGCCGTGTGGTCGACGCGGATGCGAAAACGGGCGCATGGCGCGCCCGTTCCCGGATTCGATGTGCCGCCCGCGTGGCGGTCGGAATTGCGTTACCCGAGCAGATGCCGCAGCACGCCGGCCGACGCGACGCCGACGATCACGGTCGGCAGGATCGACAGGCGCGTCGCCGCGACCAGCGTGACGGCGAGCGCGAGCAGGTCGGCCGGGCGCGTCGACACGAAGGCCGGCGCGATCACCGAGATCAGTACGCAACCGGGCACGTTCTCCATCACCGATGCCATCCGCGGGCTCAGCGTGCGGTTGCGCAGCAGCACATAGCCGAGCACGCGCGACAGGTAGGTCGTCGACGCCATCAGCACGATGGTCGCCACCGTCGCGAAATCATGCAGCATCGCGCGGCTCCCACAGCAGCGCGGCGATCAGCCCCGCGCACGCGCCAGCCGCGACGTACCACGCGCCGGGCACGGCCAGGTGCGTGGCGGCCGCGACGACGAGGCTCACGAACCACGGACGGCTCGCGCGCATGCCCTTCCACATCCCGCGCAGCAGCACCAGAAACACGGCCGTGAACGCCATGTCGAAGCCGTACTGCTCGACGTCGCCGATCGTCGGGCCGACCGCCGCGCCGAGTGTCGTCATCGAGATCCACGTCAGGTAGAGCCCGGCACACACGCCTGCGTAATAGGGGACGCTGATGTGCGTGGCCGAGCGCGAGCGCGCATCGGCGAGCGACATCGCCCAGCTTTCGTCGCACATGAAGAACAGCGCCGCGAACGCGCGGCGGCGCGGCAGGTGACGGATGGTCGGCTCGAACGCCGCGCCCATCAGGATATGGCGCGAATTCACGAGGAACGACATCGCGACGATCAGTGCGATGTGCGGCGGGGACGTCCACAGCTGGATCGCCGCGAACTCGGAGCCGCCGCCGAAGTTCAGGCCCGTCATCATCGGGACCTCGAACAGGCTCAGCCCTTTTTGCGCGGCCTGCGCGCCGAGCACCAGCGCGAACGGCACGAATCCCAGCATGACGGGCAGCGCCGCGCGCAATCCGCGACCCATCTCGGCGACATGGGCGGGCTTGTCGCGAAGCCCGGACGACGTTGAAACGCTACTGCTCATTACTCCTCCTTCGGGGGAGTAGGATTGTCTGCTTTTTTGACTCGAATCGGGTTGCGTTGTGGCCAGATATTCCTGAGAATTTGGCATCGAATGAGTGTTTTTATATTTTTTTGGAATTTGATGCCAATGAAACTTGATGCTATCGACAGGCGGATCCTGAGCGCGCTGCAGCGCGATGGCCGCATGCAGAACGTGGAGCTCGCGCACGAGGTCGGGCTGTCGCCGTCGCCGTGCCTGCGGCGCGTGCGGCTGCTCGAGGAAGCGGGCGTGATCGAGAAATACGTGGCCGTGCTGAACCCGGCGAAGGTCGGCAAGGGGCTGACGATCTTCACGCGCGTGTGGCTGAAGGGGCAGGACGCGGAATCCGTGAACCGTTTCGCCGAGGCTGTCCAGCAGATGCCGGAAGTGGTCGAGTGTCACCTGATGGCCGGCGACTGCGATTTCCTGCTGCGCGTGGTGGCCGCCGACATCGACGACTATCGGCGCTTCCAGATGGAATACCTGACGCGCATTCCAGGCGTGCTGAGCGTGAAGACCGACATCCCGATGCAGAAGGTCAAGCTCACGTCGGCGCTGCCGACGTAACGACGTAACGCGGCGCGGGCGCGCTGACGATTCGGCGAATCGTCACCAGCCGGTGACAATCGGCCGATACACTGGCGGGACATGCTGCTTCGCCGCGCACCGGCTGCATCACGGTGCGATTTCGATGTGCAAGCAACTAACGGTCAACCGCGAAGCGATCGGTCCCGCGCGCTGCGCGCGATGCGATCCGCCGGGCGGTGCGTTCCTATGTCGAGCCATTCATGCAGCCACTCAACAATCCGTGGAATTCGCTGGAGATCATCAAGCTCGTGCTCGGCGTGCTGACGCCGTTGTCCGTCGCGTGTCTCGGCTGGCTCGTCGCGCGCCGGCTGAAGCGGCTCGAGCTCGTGCAGTGGACCAACCAGCGGCTGATCGAGAAGCGGCTCACGCTGTACGACACGGTCGCGCCGCAGCTCAATGCGCTGCTGTGCTTCTACACGTGGATCGGCTACTGGAAGGACATCTCGCCGGAGGACGTGATCCGCGCGAAGCGCGATCTGGACCGCACGTTTCACATCTACCGCTACCTGTTCGACGACGACGTGTACGACGCGTATCACACGTTCATCCACGCGTTGTTCGAGATGCATACGGGGCCGGGTCGCGATGCGCGGATCCGATCGCTGATCCAGGGGCCGGACGGCGACCGGAGCGTGCACGGCACGTACGAATGGAAGGCGGCGTGGTCCGAACGGTTCTCGACCGCGAACGTGACGGACAAGGCCGACGTGGTGCGGCACTACACGCGGCTGATGGAGCGGCTGCGCGTCGCGCTGGGTGCGAATCGCTGACATTTGCCCACGCGCGCTGCGTGCCGATTGCGTGTGATGGCGGATACGCGTGGACGTGATACCGGGGCGCGGGAGCCGCGTGGCCCGGAAGATGCGGAAACCGGCGGCGCCGATTATCGCTGACGCGCATCGTCCGGGTTTTGAACCACCGTGGCGACGCGCCGGCTGCTCGAACGACGGGCGGCCGGGTAGGACGAATCAGGCGAACGAGATCACGAGTTTCTTGCCGCAAGCCGCCGCGTACTTGCGCAGCGTATCGATGGACGGTGAATGCTGGCCCGTTGCGAGCGCGCGCTCGAGTCGCGTCACCGCTGGTGCTTTCGTGCCCATGCGCTCGGCCACATCGGCTTGCGACAGGCCGGCGTCTCGCCGGGCAGCCAGCATCACGTCGAGCAGTGCGAGTTCTTCGCGGTTCAATCGTTCGTATTCGGCGTGCACCTCAGGGTCGGACAATGCACGCTCGCGCAGTTCCTTATACGTTGCCATCTTGAACCTCCTTGAGTCGACGGCGTGCGATTTCCAGTTCTTTCGGGGGTGTCTTTTGCGCCTTCTTCACGAAACAATGAAGCATGACGATACGCCGGTCGGCAATCGCGCAGTAGAACACTCTGGCGATACCTTCAGCGCCCTTCAGCCGCATTTCGTACAGCCCGTTTCCCATCGACTGGGTGTGCGGTTCGCCAAGATTCGGGCCGTACTGCGCCATGCGATCGGCGAGCGCAAAAAAACGGGCAAGCAGCGTCGTCGGCAAGTTGACGACCCCCCTCTCTACGCGCGCATTGAAGAACTGAATTTCGTACGAGTTGGCCAGCATAGTAACAAATATGTTATTGAGACGCAAGTGCGATGCCCGGACGCGACTGCGGATGCGGGTCGCCGGGCGGACGTTCGAAGCGTGGTTACGTCTGTCGGGGAGGTCGATCAGGAAGAAGGTGCTCGACAGGGCTCGGGCTACCTGAATCGGGCGACGTGTGCGATTCGGTGTCGGCGCGGATGATGAAGGTTGGCCGCGCCGGCAGGATCAATTCCGCTCCGCGACCGCGAGCCGGAGCCATGCTGCCAACGCCACGAATACCGTACCGAGCAGATACCGCGGCAGCCTCGACGGCCGGCAGCGCGCGCCGGTCCGCTGGTTCAACCGGCTCGCTGACAGAATCACCGTGTCGTTGACGACGAGCCCGATCAGATTGAGCACAGTCGCGAACACGAGGATCTGCACGGCGATCGAGCCGTGCTCGGGGCGCACACACTGCCGGAACGGCGCGAGCGTGGAGAAGTCGATCATGGAACGCCCTTTGTGCCGGAGAGGCGTGAAAGGCAGATCAGTCTAGGCGTGCGTTCCGTGCGGGGCAATCGACCGAATGGCCGAAGATTCGATGCACCGGCGCAGGCGATCGCCAGCGGATGCGCTTCGTTTTCGGCGCGCCGGCGAACTCATGGCCGGCCGCCACGCGCCAATCACGCGCACGCGCACGCGGCGCTGCCGCACCGGTTACTGCTTCCTGCAAGCCACCTGATAATCGATCACGGTATTCGCCGACGGCGAGTCCGGCTCGCCGCCGACCGTCGTTACACCGAGCACGCCGGCCGCGTTCCGATACCGCAGCGCGCAATACCCCATGCCGGTGCCCGAGCACGCTTCGGCTTCGATGATCCCGTGCTTCGCGAGCGTCGCCGCGCCGTCCATCGCGTCCGGCTTCTCGTGCGGACGCAGCGGCTGCCAGCCATGCGAGATCAGGATCTTGCGCGCCGTGTCGAGCGGTTTGCCGTACACGTTGGGCACGATCGCACGGCCGTGACAGTACGTGCGTTCCGCGGCAACCGCGGTCAGCCGCACGCCGCCATGCTCTTCGCGCAGTTCGCCGACGGGCGCCGACGGACCATCGCCACCCCAGACCAGCAGCGCGCCGCTTTCCAGCGGCTCGACCGAGCCGAGCTGCCAGCCGGCCGCGCGTGCCGTATAGCCGAGCGCGACGAGTGTCGTGCCGTCGAAGACGCCGACGTTCGCGTTGCGCGCAAAACAGATCGCGCTCGTCCCCGGCTTGAATCCGCTCGCGAACGTGACGACCGTGTAGCGGCCGAGCGGTGCTTCGGACGTCACGATCCAGCCAAGCTTCGCGACGTCGCGGCCGGCCGCGGTTGCGGTCTTCGCGCGATATCGCGCGCAAAACGTGTCGAGCGCGCCGTTTTCCGGCGAGCGCGGCAGCGCGCCGAGCGGATCCAGCGACGCGCCGGCGATATCGGAAGCCGTGCGCAGCGTCTCGGCCGACGCTGCGCCGCCGAGCATGACGCACGCGAGTGCCGCGAGCGAGGCGACGCGGCGGGCAAACGCCTGGGCGGCGGCGATGCGACGCACGCGGACTCAGTCCTTCGCGATCACGTCGATCCGCAGTGCGTCGCCACCGTCGACGATCGCCAGCAGACGATCGACGTTCGGGTGTGCGCCCGGGCGGTTGCGTGCGTCGGCGGTATGCTCCGCGAATACCGCGAGACCGTGTTCGGCGGCCTTCGCATCGAGCGCGCCGAACGCCTGCTTCAGGTAGTTGTACACCGCGAGCGAGCCCTGCTTGCCCGGCTGGTTCTCGATGCTGGCGACCACATCGCCGTTCGCGCCGACGAGATCGATGCGCGCGATGCCGTCGATGGCCGGCAGTTGCGCGAGGTTGTCCTTGAATACTTGGGTCGGTTGAATCACTGAAACACTCCGTCGGTTCGGTCATGGGCCAATCGGCCCGTATCTTAGCCGATCACGTCATCCGGGCCGTCGGCATCGCACGCACTTTTCCGCTACAGTAGGAAATCACCGGCCGCATCTGCCGCCCACGCCGGCACGTGGCGGCCACGTTCCGCCATTGCACACGAGGGCCCCGATGGACACTGAGCAACGCTACACCGCCAATGCGCCGACGCGCGCGGAAGTCGACGCACTGGCCGGTGCCACCGTCATCGAATTCGGCGCGAACTGGTGCGGGATCTGCGCGGGCGCGCAGCCTGCGATCGTCGCGTCGGTCTCCGCGCATCCGGCCGTGCGGCACCTGAAGATCGAGGATGGCCCGGGCCGGCCGCTCGGCCGGTCGTTCGGCGTGAAGCTGTGGCCGACGCTCGTATTCCTGCGCGACGGGGTCGAAGTCGCGCGCGTCGTGCGTCCCGCCGACGCGCAGCAGATCGAAGCCGACGGCTTCGCCGCGCTCGCCTGAGGACGTCATCATGCAACAGGCCATCACGCACATCGGCGTCGACGCGCGCGGGAGCGGCCTCGTCGAGTTCACGCCGCAGGTGCGCGCATTCGTCGACCAGCAGGCGATCCGCACCGGGCTGCTGACCGTGTTCTGCCGCCATACGTCCGCGTCGCTGCTGATCCAGGAGAACGCGGATCCGTCGGTGCAGCGCGATCTCGAACGCTACTTCGCGACGCTCGCACCCGAGGACGACACGCGCTACGAGCACGACACCGAAGGGCCCGACGACATGCCCGCGCATCTGCGCACGGCGCTCACGCAGGTGCAACTGTCGATCCCGGTCGAGCACGGACGCATGGTGCTCGGCACCTGGCAGGGCATCTACCTGTTCGAGCATCGTCGCGCGGCGCATCGGCGCGACGTCGTGCTGCATCTGATCGGCGAGTAAACGCGGGAAACGGGCGGGCAGGCAGGTCGGCCCGTGACGCATCGCCGCGCGTTCAGCCGAGCAGCTTCTCGACGAGCGCGCCGAGTTCGCGCAGATGAACGGGCTTGGGCAGGAATTCGTCGAACACCCGCTGGTTCTCGCGCAGCGCGGCCGATTCGTACGCGCTGACGCCGAGAATCGAAGGAAACCTTCCGTGGTCGTCCGGTTGCGCGACCATCCGGATGCGGTGCGCGACTTCGAAGCCGCTCAGGTCCGGCAGTTCGAGATCGAGCACGACGAGGTCGTAATGCGCGTCGCCGAAACGGGCGATGCCTTCTTGCCCGGTGCCGCACAGATCGGCGTCGAGGCCGAGCGCCGACAGCATCGCGCCGAGCGTTTCGCGCGCGTTGTCGTTGTCGTCGACCACGAGCGCGCGGCGGTTGCGATGCGCGGCTGCAGCCGGCCATGCGGGCGCGTCGCCGGCGGTTTCGCCGGCATCCGGCGCTTCGGCCGGCAGGGTCACGACGAACTCGCTGCCCTCGCCGACGGCGCTGCGCACGTCCACATGGCCGCGCAGTGTCGTCACGATCTCGCGCACGACGGCGAGCCCCATCCCGATCCCGTCCACATGCAGGCCGACCGCGTCGTTCGCGCGGTAGAACGGCTCGAAGATCTTCGACAGATGCTGCTTCGCGATACCGGCGCCCGTGTCCCGCACGGCGAGTCTCAGCTGCCGGCCGGCCGGCGTGTCGACGAGCATGATGGATACGTCGATCGATCCGTCGACGGTGTATTTCACCGAATTCTCGATCAGGTTCGACAGCACCTGCCGCAACAGCTTGCGATCCGAGCGGATCGCGAGGTCCGGCGGCTCGACCTGCTGCGCGACCACGATCCGCTTGGCCGCGATCTTCTCGCGCAGCGGGTCGAGCACTTCGGCGAGCAGCGAGGCCATGCCGACGGTCTCGGTTTCGGCGAGACGCTTGGTCGAGCGCAGCTTGATGTAATCGGTCAGGTCCTTGACCAGCGCTTCGAGCGACGACGCGGAATTCTGCAGCCGCCGGATCGTCTTCAGGTTCGCGTCGGACTGCGGCCGCGCGAGCAGGATCTCGATCGATCCGCAGATCGCCTGCAGCGGCGTGCGCAGTTCGTGGCTGACCATCCCGAGGAACGCATTCTTCGCCTCGATCATCTCGAATGCGCGATCGGACGCCTTGCGCTCCGCATCGAGCGCTGCATCCTGCCGCTCGAGCAGGTCGTCGCGCGTGCGCATCGTATAGAACAGCAGCAGGAACAGCGCGCACAGGATCACGCCGAGGATGATCCCGAGCGCCAGGATCGCCCGCTGCTTTTCCCTCAGCTGATGGAACGTGAAGTCGCGCTGCGCCATCTCGATCGCGCGGAAGGAGTTCGCGAGGCCGTTGACCTTCGGCCAGTACGCGTTGACCTGGTCGATCACGCGCTGCGCGCCGTTCGGCGCGGTGCGCAGCAACGGCACTTCCTGCTTCAGGCGCGCCATGAATTCGGCGAGCAGCGCGATCTCGGCCCGCGCGCGCGGGATGCGCAGCCAGTATTCGGACACCTCGGACGGCCGCTGCAGGAACCCGAACGACACCGACAGGCTGTCGAGCTGCATCTGCACGTGATCGAAGTCGTCGTCGACGTGCGTCGCGTACAGGATCAGCTGGCGATCGAAGCGCGTGTAGACGTTGCGGTATTGCGCGGCGGTCCAGAACACGCCTTCACGCGGCCCTTCGAGCACGCCCTCGTTGACCGACGTCGCGAGCAGGTCCCACAGCAGGAATGCCCACGCGGCGAATCCCAGGATCCACAGCGATCCCAGGACCAGGATGATCTTTCTGTTCTTCCACCGCCCGCGCTTCATGTCGTGCGCTTACTTCACGGTCAGGCCGATGATCTGCCACGCGAACTTGGCTTCGCCGAGCGGCGTCTTCAGCTCGTCGGGATACTGGTCGCGCGGATACATGATCCACAGCGGCCCGTAGTTGTCGTTGCCGAGCACCTTGCCGTTCATCGTGCGCGCAAGGATCACGCCGTACTTGTCGGCATCCGACACGGGGATCGTGAACGTGTATTCGTCGATGCAGCGGAACTCGATCTGCGTGCCGTGCGCGTCGACGGTCTTCAGCACGTCGGACAGGCGCGGGCCGGTGAAGGTCGCCTTCGGCGTCCAGCTCGTCGACGTGACGATCGTGTATTGCGGCAGCGCCATCAGCGCCTGCTCGGAAAAGACGAACGTCGTCTTGCCGGGCTGGTTGCTGCGGCCGATCTTGCCGTCGACGGTGAACGTAAACGACGCGGCCCAGCACGCGGCAGCCATGCCGAGCAGGCCGGCCGTGACCAGGCTCTTGATCCAGATCGTCGAGATTCGCATGTGTTTCCCCTTGGTCGTGTTCGTGTGATGGTCGGACTTCGTGGTGGTCTCAGCTCGCGGCGGCGGCGGCCGGGACGGCCGGCAGCGCGATCTTCAGTTCGCGCGCGACTTCGGCGAACAGGATCGGCAGGCGCACCGGCTTTTCCTCGCAGCGCGCGTTGTAGTGCGACACGATATGCGCGATCTCGTCCTCGCTCGCTTCGCCGGTGGAGATCTTGCCGGTCAGCAGGAAGATCGGCGCGCCGCCGTTTTCGCTCGACCGGATGCCGCGCACGAGCTCGGCGGCCGTCTGGTCGCCGAGCATCCAGTCGAGGATGTAGCCGTCGAAGTCCTCGACTTCCAGCGCCTTGCGGAACGATGCGCCGTCATAGTAGGGGACCGCGTTCACGCCTTTTTCGATGAAGTATTCGCACACGGTTTCGGCGACGTCCCGCGAATCGTCAACCACGGCGATCCGCGCTGCATAGACGGTCGGCTGGCTCGAGCGCAGCTCGATGACGTCGACCGGATAGGTGCGGCCTTCGCGCGCGTGCTGGCGTTCGGTGACGATCCATTCGCCCTGCCACTGCAGCGCGACGAAATCCGTTTCGATCTGGCTGCTGGCCTTCGCCGAGATCGCCGCACGGCAGCGAAAGCGGCGCGACTCGATCACGAGCGTCGCGTCGATCATTTCGGCGGCGGCCGGCTGCGTGCCCTTGTCGTCGAGCAGGATCGCGGGCGGCACGCCGAAGTGCGTCGCGATGTCCTGCAACTGCGACAGGTTCCACGGGATCAGGCCTTTCATCTTGCGCGTGACGACCGAGAAACTGAGACCCAGCACGTTCGCGATCGTCGTGTTGTGACTGCGCGGCGGAATACCGTTGCGCGTCAGCAGATCGCGCACCTTGGTGGCGGTGATGAGATCGACGTTGGCCTGCTCGCTATTGGACATCTCGATGGGGTCTCCTGGGTTTTCGCGACGAAGAGCATATTCAAAAGTGACGCGATACGCAAACTTTGAAATCACGAATCACCTTGACATGCCATATTTCTCCATTATTATTGCTCACCACGTCACTATTGTTTGTTGCGTCATGTTTGGAGGGCGCGGTTGGCGGCAGTCGACCCGGCGCGAAACGACGCCGACGAAGTGACTGAACGATTCGAAGAGAGAGCCTGAGAGAGCCTGAGAGAGCCTTGGACTGCGTGTCGGCGTGGGTGAATTGTATTCGCCTCGCCGCACGCAAACCGGGTACGCGCTCGCGGGGCGGGATAGCGCGGAGCAGTGCGGCGCAAATAGAAGTGTGGAAGCACAAATGGTTCGCCGTTGACTGGCGCCGGGGCTGCTGTTGCTGGCCGCGTGTGCGCAGGATCCGTCCATTACCAGCAAAACGGGTGATCTGCGGCGACACGGGTCGTTCCGATCACCCTAAAGATCAGGTGTCCTATCAAAAAAGGGGCGATTCGGAAGACCGCGAGGATCCGCGCATCGTGTCGCTGAAGCAGGCCGCGACGCGCCAGCCGAAGGCCGCCTACGACCTCGGGCTGCGTTATTTCCGCGGCGACGGCGTGCGCCAGGACAGCTATCAGGCACTCAAGTGGATGCGCGACGACGCCGAGCGCGGCGACCTGAACGCGCAGAAGGCGCTCGGCAGTTTCTACCTGTTCGGCCTCGAGGAGATGGGCTCCGATCCGCGCGAAGCGGACACGTGGCTGTCGATCGCGGCGGGAGGCCGGAAACCGCACGAGTTTCCAGTGCACGACGCTGAATCCGCTCACGCAGAACTGAGCGGACGCTGCCGACCCGGCGCGCATCGCGCGGGCCGGCCCTTGCCGGGCGTTCCGCGCGGGTCGAACCGCGTACCTCGGGTGCGCCGCATCGTCCGTGGATGCATCTCTTGCCGCCGGCCTGCCGACGGTATTGCATGTGCGCGCGCGGACCGTCAGCGGTCTCGTGACTTGTCCGACCGGACAGGGCGTCGCGTGCGATTCCGTCGCGAAGATTCGTTCGAGTTCAAAACAAGAATAAAAACAAATCAGACGTGTACTAAAAGGATAATGCACGACTGATTTCCGCAGTGTCGTTTGGCATGATCGGGATATCGCTATCCCCAATGTATCCATCGTGACGCCCCGCCCGGCAGGGAATTTGCCGCATGTTCCGCATCCCGGGCGCCGTCACGCCGAGTCATGTCATACAGCACGCTTCAGTCCATTCGCCGCTACCAGAGCATTTCGATGTTAGGGGGCGGCATCGTCGTCACGATCCTGATCCTGATCGCCTGCGGGCTCGGGATCACGTCGATCGTTTACGGCTATCTGGACGCCGAGCGGCGCAATTTCCTGAACGGCGTCGAGGAAGCCGTCGACGAGATGCAGGTGGCCGAGACGTCATTCCGCAACGGCGTCGCGAACACGCAGCTGATCTGGCGCGAAACGGGCGCCGCGCCCGCCGATGTCGTGAACGCCTTCTTCGCCAACGGTCAGCAGTTGGCGATCACGCCGTATCCATCGCTCGTGGTCGGCGTGCCGGGACAAACCGCGCAGCGCGACGAAGTCGCGCGCTACCTCGCGCTGTCGTTCCTGCTGTCGCGCATCTGCGCGGCGAGTTCGATCAATCGCGGGCGTACGCTGGAGGGCTATCACTACAGTACGCGTACCGGCCTGTTCGGCTTCGTGCCGCATCTGTCGCGCGACAATCCCGCGCTTGCGTCGGCGCGCGCGCGTGCCGACGTGCTCGCCGCGCTGCACGTCGATTTCGACGGCGCCGCGCGCGCCCCGGCCGACGGCCGGCCGAACGTGCGCTGGCTGCCGCCCTACGTCAACCCGGTGACGGGGCAGGTGCGCATCCGGATCGCCGCCGAGGCGCGCGCCGGCGGTCGGCCGTTCGCGGTGCTCGTCACCGAATACGCGCCGGAATACCTGCTGTCGTGGCTGCCCGGACGCGGTTTGGCCGGCACCTTCTTCGTCGTGTCGGCGGACAACCGGCTCATTGCGATCGACCCCGACGTCGAGCGGACCAACGCGCTGACCGAGCGCTTGCTGGGGCTCGACGTCGCGCACGGCGCTCGGCCGTCCGGCGAGCCGCTCTTTCGCGACGGCGCGATCGTGTTCCGCAGCCGGCTCGCCTCTACGGGCTGGACGATCGCGTACGCGCTGTCGTGGGCCGATGTGGCGGCCGCCATCGGCGTGCAGGCCGGCGCGCTCGCGGCGGCGACGCTCGTCGCGATCGCCGTGATGTGGCTGCTGCTCGTGCGTTTCCACCGGCGCGTGCTCGTGCCGGTCTATGCGCGTTCGGCGCGTGTGTTCGAGAGCGAGGCGCTGTGCCGCAGCGTGATCGCGATGGCACCGGTCGGGATCGGCCTCGTGTCGCTGTCCGATCGCCGCGTGATGCTCGCGAGCGACGTGCTGGCGCAGATGCTCGTGCCGCACGGCGGCGATCACCATGCGCTGACCGCGCAGGTGCTGGAGCAATACGACGCGTTCATCGCGAACGGCGGGGCGGGGCGGACGATGATGACCGAGCTCGTGCTCGATGCAGACGGCGCCGCGCCGTTGCATCTGGAGATCATCGCGCGCAGCGCGCGTTACCAGGGCGAGGACGTGCTGATCGCGGCTTTCGCCGACACGACCGCGCAGCGCCGGCTCGTGCATCAGCTCGAGGAAGCCGTGCGCGCGGCCGATTCGGCGAATGCGGCCAAGTCGTCGTTTCTCGCCGCGACGAGCCACGAGATTCGTACGCCGCTCAACGTGATCCTCGGCAACCTCGAACTGCTCGGGCGCACGGCGCTCGATGCGTCACAGCAGAGTCGCGTGCAGACGCTGCGCGCCTCGGCCGAGGGCCTGCTCGCGATCGTCAGCGACATCCTCGATTTCTCGAAGATCGAGGCCGGCGCGATGTCGGTCGAGTCGATCGAGTTCGACGTGATCGCCGTGATCGAGCGCGAACTGGCGGCGTTCGCGCCCGTCGCAAAGGCGAAAGGGTTGCCGCTGTTCGCCGATATCGATGCGAGCGGGGCGCAGCGCATGCGCGGCGATCCGACGCGGCTCGCGCAGGTGGTCGGCAACCTGCTGGGCAACGCGATCAAGTTCACCGGCGCAGGGCGCATCGTCGCGCGCGTGGCGGTGGGGCAGAACGCGCACGGGGCGCCCGAGCTCGCGATCGGCATCGAGGATACGGGCATCGGGATCGATCCCGCGCACCAGGCCAGGCTGTTCAAGCCGTTCTCGCAGGTCGACGCGTCGATCACGCGGCGCTACGGCGGCACGGGGCTCGGGCTCGCGCTGTGCGACCGGCTGGTCGCGGCGATGGGCGGGACGATTGCGGTCGACAGCGCACCGGGCATCGGCAGCCTGTTTAACGTGCGCGTGCCGCTGCGCATGGGCATTGCGCCGAAATCGCCGGCCGCTGCCGGCGCTGGCGACAGCCGGACGCTGATCGTCGTGTCGCCGGAGGACGCGTGGCGCGCGTTCGCGTTTCCGCATCTGCGTGCATGGGGTTTCGATGTCGCGATGCATCCGAGTCCGATCGGGATTGCCGCCGGGTGCCTCGCGCGTGCTCACGCGATCGTGCTCTTCGGCGATTCGGACCAGTGGCGGCGCGAGGAGCTCGACAGTCTCGGCGGCGGCGCGCCGGTCGTGCTCGCTACACCGGACGGTCCGCTGCAGCCGGACATCGCGGGCCGCACGATCCGCGTGTCGAGCTACTCGCTGAACGGGCTGCGCACGGCGATCGAGCACGCACGTGTCGCAACCGCCGAGCAGCGGCGCCCGCCGGCGGGCGTTGCCGGTGACGATCGACCTGCGGCGGCTTCCGGCGCGCGCGTGCCGCGCGTGCTGGTCGCCGACGATGCGTCGGTCAACGGGTCGATTTTTCGCGAGCAGCTCGACGTGCTCGGCTGTGCGGTCCGGTGCGTGTCGTCGGGCGGCGCCGCGCTCGATACGCTCGCGAACGGTGCGTGGGACGTGTTGCTGCTCGGCGCCGACCTGCCCGACATGTCGGCCGGCGAACTCGCGGAAGCCGTCCATGCGCGCACGCTGCCGTGCGACATGATCGTCGTGGCATCGCATCTGGCGCCCGACGACGCGCGACGTTACGCCGCATCGGACGTCGAGTGCGTGTTGACCAAGCCGGTGACGCTGGCCGACCTGCGTCGCGGTCTGGCGCGCATCGCGCGACAGCGCGGGATCGCGTTTCCTGCCGCCGCGGAGGGCGAACGGCCTGCGTCGAGCGCAATTGCGGCCACGGTGGCGCACTGGCCGGGACGATAAAAAAAGCGATGCCACGGCGGCATAGATCGCCGGCGTCAGAACGGGGAAGGCAGACACGCCGCATCGCACAGATGTCGCGTGATTTAGACTGAAGAAGGAAGGGTAAGGCCGTGCGCTATATGGGAAAGGTGTTCGGGCTGCTGCTTGGATTTGCGACGCTGCCGGAGAAATCCAGACGGGATTTCCTCACGAGGCTGAACGAATTCATGATGATGTCGCCGTCGCAGAAGCGGCGGGCCATCACCGAGTGGCAGCATGCCACGGACGACGGGGCGGGTGAACCGGACAAGTCCGTGGCCAAACGTTAGGCAGCGGCTCAGGCCGTTTCGCGGGACGGGATGGATCGACGGTGTCGGGAGCGCCGTCGATCGGGTGTGCGTGGGCGGCGGATCGCCGAACGTGTCTGCCGTCGCGACGCCGTGTCCGAGCCTGGCGGCCGGCGCGCCGGCGGTCGCGTGGAAGCGCGGCGCGCGCCGGTGCAAGCGGCCGCCCCGATTGCTCGAGGCGACGCAGAACCCGTCTATTATCTTAAAATTACGCTGCGCACCGCCCGGTTCGCTGGACATCGCAACGCGACCGTGTTGCGAGTTCGATTCGAATCCCGGCGCGTCGCACAACATGGCACGTCAGGCCGCGTGTATCGGGAGAAGAATAGAGATGGATGAATTTTTTGTGCGAGTGATGGTGGCGGACGATCATCCTTCGTCCGCACTCGGGATGTCGCAGGCACTCGCGGGCAGCAGCACGATCAAGCTGCTTGGCACTGTCTCGAATTCGACCGACCTGGTGGCGATGCTCGACGAGCAGCAGAGCGACGTGCTCGTCGTCGACTACGTGATGCCGGGCGGCAAGTATGGCGACGGTCTCGCGTTGTTGTCGTTTCTGCAGCGTCGCTATCCCGCGCTTCATCTCGTGACGATCACGATGATCGACAATCCGAGCGTGCTGCATGCGATTCAACGGCAGGGCGTCGGGTGCATCCTCAGCAAGTCCGACGCGATTTCGCATCTGGTCGGCGCGGTTCACGCAGCTTATGTCGGCGCGAATTATCTGTCTCCGTTCGTCAAGCAATTGCTGGAGGGCGCCGACACGTCGCCGGGCACGCGCGCGCTGACGGCCCGCGAAATCGAGGTCGTGCGACTTTACGGAGCCGGCCTGACGGTCGGCGAGATCGCTGTCCAGCTTCACCGGAGCAAGCAGACGATCAGCTCGCAGAAGTCGAGCGCGATGAAGAAGCTCGGCATCGTCCGCGACGCGGACCTGATCCGCTATGCGAGCGAGGGGCAACTGCCCGAATTGCCCGGGACCAATGCGTAGACGCGCAACCGGCGGGCGGTACCGAGTGACCCGGACGGCGCATGACGCCGTGCCGGCGCCGGGTCGACTTCGACGACACGTATGCCCACCAAACTGAAAGCACTGATTGCGCACGCCACCGCCGTCGCGGGCCGCAAGCCGTTCGAGCCAGGACGCGTGCGACGCCAGCAGCAATGGCTGCTATACGGGAGCGGCGTCGCGATCACGGTGTTCGTGCTGGTCTGCGCGGCACTGGTCGCGCGACTCGATCTGCAGGAGTCACTTGCGCAGTACCGTTCGGAGTTCCTGGTCCGCAAGGCCGACCTGCTGGCGGAGATGGAGGTGGTCAGGGCACTTCAGAACCGCTATGTCGAGAACCTCGAGCTGATAGCCCGGCACGGTCCGGCCGTATCGCCCGATACGCTCGGGCGGTTCGTCGACGATCGCGGCAGGCTGGTCGCCGTCGGCCAGGCGGGGCGCGTGGCGTTTGCCGCGTTCGCGGTCGCTTCGTCATCGCAACCGGCGAAGGCCTATGCGCCCTTGCTTGGCAGGCTGCTGGCGCAGGTCGACGTCACCGGCAGCATGCCGGTGCAACAGCCCGGCGATCCGGGAATGGGCGGGTATCTTGTCGATCCGGACGGCAATTTCGTCATCGTGACCGGGTATCCGCTGGTCAAGCAGGTGCTGGCGCTGCCTGCCGGCTTCGACATCAAGGCATTGATACGGCAATTGCAGCCGCCGCCCGATTTCGTATCGGCGGCGGCCGCATCGGATTACCGGAAGATCCTGCTGGACCGGCGCGAGGACCCGCTGGTCGGGCGCTCGGTGCTGCGGTTCGTGCAGGCGGTACGCGACCCGCAGGGCAAGCCGATCGCATGGTTCGCCGTGGTCACGCGACCGGCGATCGACGATTTTCTCCGTTCCTCGTCCGTCGGCAAGGATTACGCGCTGGTCAACCCGGACGCGCGGGTGCTGACCGGTCGCGAGGCCGATCCCGTGCTGACCGCCCGAGCGCTCGATTATGCGCATGCGGCCCGTGGCGAACGGGCGGTGGCCCATCGCGTCGGCATGAACATCGTCATCGGCGACCGGATGCCGGGGTTCCGCGAGGTGCTGACCGCGACGATCTCGTGGCGCAGCCTGTTCGATGACGTGGCCGTCCGCCTGGGTATTGCAGTCGGTCTCGCGCTGCTGGCGATCGGAACGGTGTGGTTCGCGATCGTCATGTTCGATCGACGCGCGCTGCGCCCGGCGAACCGTCGTGCAATCCGGCTGATCGAAAGCGAGGCGCTGAACCGCACGCTGATTCGCACGGCGCCGGCCGGGCTCATGCTGCTGTCGCTCGCCAACGGCGACACCATGGTGCGCAACGAGGCCGCGCAGGCCTACGACGACACCGGGACGGCGGCGTCGCTCGGCAAGCGCATCTGGCAGGCCTACCACCGCGGCATCGCGGGCGGGCGGGCACCGCGCGTCGTCACGCACGAGTTGTCGATCGACCTCGTCGACGGCGGCGCGACCTATCTCGCGGCGCATATCGTCCGTACCCGCTATCGCGGCGTCGATGTGTTGCTCTGTACGCTGACCGACATCACCGCGCGCAAGCAGATGGAGGACAAGCTGCGCGAGGCCCGACATGCGGCGGACGATGCGAACAAGGCCAAGTCGACGTTCCTTGCGACGATGAGCCACGAGATCCGCACGCCGCTGAACGCGATCGTCGGCAATCTGGAATTGATGGAGCGCGCGCCATTGCCGGCTGACGAGCGGCGGCGCCTTCAGACGGTGATGGCGTCGTCGGATGCGTTGCTGCGCGTGATCAACGACGTGCTCGATCTGTCGAAGGCCGAATCGAACCAGATGGTGCTGGAGGCCGTGCCGTTCGATCTGCGTGCGGTTCTGCGCGACGTCGCCGCGATCTTCCAGCCGCTTGCGGCGGCCAGGCACCTCGCGCTCGAATGCACGATCGAGCCGCAGGTGGCCGACGGTTATGTCGGCGACCCGACTCGCCTGCGCCAGATCGTGTCGAATCTCGTCAGCAACGCCATCAAGTTTACCGAGCGCGGCAGCGTGACGATCGAAGCGCGCCCGGCCGGCACCGCCGGTCAAGCATGTGGCGTCGAGGTGGTGGTGCGCGACACCGGTATCGGCATTGCGCCGGAGAGTCTGCCGACGTTGTTCGACGTGTATGTCCAGACCGATGCGTCGATCTACCGGCGCTTCGGCGGCACGGGGCTCGGGCTGCCGTTGTGCCGGCGCCTCGCGCGGCTGATGCACGGCGACCTGGCAGTCGAGACCCGGCCGGGCAAGGGCGCGACCTTCATTGTGTCGCTGCCGTTGCCCGGCGCCCCGCCCGGATGGCGCGCCGCGTTCGACGAAGCGGAATCCGGCGCATTGACGTTGCCGGCATGCGCGGACGACGAGACCCCGCTGCGCGTGCTCGTTGCGGAGGATCATCCCGCGAGCCGTGCGCTGTTGCGCGATCAGCTCGATGCGCTGCATTGTGACGCGACGCTCGTCGCGAACGGTGTCGAGGCGATGCGCGCGTTCTTCACGCAGCCGTTCGACGTGGTGCTGACCGATCTCGGCATGCCGGAACTCGACGGCTTCGCGCTCGCGAACTTCCTGCGCGAGCAGGGGGCGACGGTGCCCGTGATCGCGATGACTGCGCATGCGACCGAGGAGGATCGACGTCGCTGTGCGCAGGCGGGGGCGGTGGAAGTCGTGCTCAAGCCATTGTCGATCGATGCGCTCGAAGCGGTGTTGCGGCGCCACGGAGGACGCGGCGCGACGGCGTCGCATCCGGCCGATCGTGTCGACCGGCAGGTGCCGCTCATGACGGAAGAGATGCGCGATAAGTTGCGGACCGCGACGCTGCACTCGCTGGCGACGATCGATGCCGCATTGCTGCGCGGCGATGTCGCTTGCCTCAGCGGCGAGCTGCATTCGATGCGCGGTGGTTTCGCGCTGGCCGGCGACGCGGACTCGAGCGATGCATGCGCGAAAGGCGAGCACATGCTGGCCGCGGGCGGTCTCGATGCGCTGAAGCCGGCATGGCCGGAGATACGCGCGGCGATGGAGGCCGCGCTGTCGAGATTGTCCGGTATCTGAACCGAATGGCGCCGCGCTTGCCGATGCGGCGGCGGGGCATGCTCAGGACGGTCATGGCTGCCGCCCGGGCTGCTTGCGATACTGGCGCGGCGGAGTCGGCACGGCAAGCCTGGCCTTGCGATCCACGCGCGGCAGGCGTAGCCCGATGCACGGACGGCCGTCACGATGACGACCGTCCGTGCGATATCGAACGATATGTCGAGATCGACGCGTGCGTCGGCGATGCGCGCCGCGATGCCGATGAGGTACGGGTGAAGCAAGCCGGCAGCACCGAGCGCACGACGGGCGAGCGCGCCGGGAACGAATGCGAGCGCGAACGGCTCGAACGTGCGCCGGGCCGGCGTCGGCTTCACCTCACCCGTTGCGGAAGATTTCCGAGTAGGCGCTCAACGCAGGCACGCCGCCGAGATGCGCATAAAGCACCCGCGATCCCGGCTCGAATTCCCCGCGACGCACCTTGTCGATCATCCCGTGCATCGATTTCCCTTCGTAGACGGGATCGGTCAGCACGCCTTCCAGTCGTGCACACAAGCGAATCGCTTCCAGCGTTCCATCGTTCGGCAGTCCGTATTCCGGCCCTGCGTAGCGCGTGTCGAGCACCACGTCCTGCTCGTCGATCGCGCGCCCGAGCCCGACCAGTTCGGCCGTGTGCCGTGCGATGCGCGTGATCTGTTCATGTGTGCGCTCCGGCGCCGCCGACGCGTCGATGCCGATCACGCGATTCGCGCGTCCGTCGGCCGCGAAGCCGACGACCATCCCCGCCTGCGTGCTGCCCGTGACCGAGCAGACCACGACGTAATCGAACTTGAAGCCGAGCTGCGCTTCCTGTTCGCGCACTTCTTCCGCGAAGCCGACGAACCCGAGTCCGCCGAGCGGATGCTCGGAGCAGCCGGCCGGAATCGGATACGGCTTGCCGCCCGCCTGCCGCACGCTCTCCATTGCTTCTTCCCAGCTGCGGCGAATGCCGATGTCGAAGCCGTCGGCAACGAGCCGCACGTCGGCGCCCATCATGCGTGACAGCTGGATGTTCCCGACGCGGTCGTACACCGGATCCTCGTAGTTGACCCAGTGTTCCTGCACGAGCACGCATTTCATCCCGAGATGCGCGGCGACGGCCGCGACCTGGCGGGTCTGGTTCGACTGCACGCCGCCGATCGACACGAGCGTGTCGGCCCCCTGCGCGAGCGCGTCGGGGATCAGGTATTCGAGCTTGCGTGTCTTGTTGCCGCCGAACGCGAGGCCGCTGTTGCAGTCCTCGCGCTTCGCATACAGCTCGACTTTGCCGCCGAGATGCGCGCTCAGGCGCTTGAGCGGCTGGATCGGCGTCGGGCCGAACGTGAGCGGATAACGGGGGAAACGTTGCAGGTTCATCAGGGTTTGCTCCGAAAGGCAGTGGGCGGGAATTCGAATCGGTCGGGTGCGGCCGACACACCGTGTCCCGATGGAAAAATGATAGGCAGGATCTCGCGAAATGAGCTTGCGAAATAAATGATGAAAACCTACGTTATCGATGAGTTTTGAATGGAGTGGATAATTCTGGTTCGTTAAACAGACAGGAGACGCAATGAAATTAGATCGCGGAAACGTAGCGCCGGCCGATGCCGTGCCGGCACTCGATCGCATCGACCGCGCGATCCTCAGGCAGTTGCAGCAGGACGCGTCGATCTCGAACGTGAGCCTCGCGGCGAAGGTGAAGCTGAGCGCGCCGGCGTGCCTGCGGCGGGTCGAACGGCTGAAGGAAATGGGGCTGATCCGCGGCATCGTCGCGCTGCTCGACCCGAAGCCGCTCGGTGCCGGGATGCTGGTCGTGATCGGCTTCGTGCTCGATCGTTCGACGCCGGAGGCATTCGCCGCATTCGAGAAGGCCGCGCAGAAAGTGTCGGGGTGCGTCGAATGCCACGTGGTGACCGGCGAATTCGACTATTTCATGCTGGTGCGCACGCGCGACAACGAAAGCTTCAACCGGCTGCATGCCGAACAACTGCTGTACCTGCCCGGTGTGCGGCAGGTGCGCTCGTTCATGGTGCTCAAGGAGATCCTGTCGACGCATGTGCTGCCGGTGTAGCGCTTGGTGATGTCGGCGGCAGGACTCGCACGCGTCGATCACGACGAGCCGGCGTCCGAGCGAGGCCGATCGCTTGGTTGGCCGCCGGCGCGGGCGCCCACGAAACGGTGACGCTTGCCCGCCATCGCGGAACGGGACGAACGGCAGCGCAATCGGTCACGGCTTACGGCTTACGGCTTACGGCTCACGGCTCACGGCTCACGGCTCACGGCTCACGGCCGCGTGGGCGCGATGCGCGTTCATCGTCACGACGTCGCTCGGCACGATCGCGTATGCTCGTCCCGTCATCGGCGAAGGCGGCGGCCGCCGAAGCCGGATCAATCGTGTGACGACCGATCAACGAGCGAGGGCATCATGGCAAGACAGACGATGGCGGAATACCTGGCGAAGACGCTGGCGGCAGCGGGCATCGAACGCATCTGGGGCGTGACGGGCGACAGCCTGAACGGGCTGTCGTTCAGCCTCGGCCAGATCGGCTCGATCCGCTGGATGCATACGCGGCACGAGGAAAGCGCCGCGTTCGCGGCCGGCGCGGATGCCGCGTCGACCGGGCGGCTCGCAGTGTGCGCGGGCAGCTGCGGCCCCGGCAACCTGCACCTGATCAACGGGCTGTACGACTGCCACCGCAATCATCAGCCGGTGCTCGCGATCGCCGCGCACATTCCGTCGACCGAGATCGGCCTCGGCTACTTCCAGGAAACTCATCCGCAGGAACTGTTCCGCGAGTGCAGCCATTTCGCGGAACTCGTGACCAATGCGTCGCAGTTCCCGCGCGTGCTCGCGCGCGCGATGCGCACCGCGATCGAAGAGCGCGGCGTCGCGGTGATCGTGCTGCCCGGCGACATCGCGCTCGGCGACGGCCCGGAAGAAGCGCCGGCGTGGACCGAATCGGCGCCGCCGTCGATCCTGCCGGCCGACGCCGATCTCGACCGGCTCGCGGCGCTGCTCAACGAATCGGACGCGGTCACGCTGCTGTGCGGCAGCGGCACGCAGGGCGCGCACGACGAAGTGGTCGCGCTGGCCGACACGCTCGGCGCGCCGGTCGTGCACGCGCTGCGCGGCAAGCAGTTCGTCGAATGGGACAACCCGTTCGACGTCGGGATGACGGGGCTGATCGGCTTCAGCTCGGGCTATCACGCGATGGAATCGTGCGACACGCTGCTGATGCTCGGCACGGACTTCCCGTACCGGCCGTTCTATCCGGCCAACGCGAAGGTCGCGCAGATCGACTGGAAGGGCTCGCAGCTCGGCCATCGCGCGCCGCTCGCGCTCGGGCTCGTCGGCACCGTGAAGGAAACGATCGCGGCGCTGCTGCCGCGCCTCACGCGCAAGACGCAGCGGCGCTTCCTCGAGAACGCGCTGAAGCACTACGCGGCCGCGCGCAAGGGGCTCGACGATCTCGCGGTGGCCGAGCCGCCGGGCCGCGCGATCCATCCGCAATACCTGACGAAGATCGTCGACGAAGTCGCGGCCGACGACGCGATCTTCACGGCCGACGTCGGCACGCCGACGCTGTGGGCCGCACGCTACCTGACGATGAACGGCAAGCGCCAGCTGCACGGCTCGTTCAATCACGGTTCGATGGCGAACGCGATGCCGCAGGCGCTCGGCGCGCAGGGCGCGCATCCGGGGCGGCAGGTCGTGTCGCTGTCGGGCGACGGCGGCCTGTCGATGCTGCTCGGCGATCTGCTGAGCGCGCGCCAGCTCAACCTGCCGATCAAGATCGTCGTCTACAACAACAGCCTGCTCGGCTTCGTGTCGATGGAGCTGAAGGCGGCCGGCTATCTCGACACGAACGTCGACCTGAGCCCGACCGACTTCGCGGCGATCGCGAAAGGCGCGGGGATCTTCAGCGTGCGCGTCGAGCATTCGGAGAACGTCGAGCACGCGCTGCGCACCGCGTTCGCGCACGACGGGCCGGCGCTCGTCGACGTCGTCACGTCGAAATACGAGCTCGCGATGCCGCCGAAGATCGAGATCGCGCATGCGAAGGGGTTCAGCCTGTTCATGTTGCGCGCGATCCTGAGCGGACGCGGCGACGAGATCGTCGAGCTGGCGCGGACCAACCTGCGGTGAGATGGCGGTGCGGCGCGGGTGACGGACCCGCGGCCGCGGCGGCCGGTATGCATGGCGTCGGCCCGTGATCCGGCCCGGCCGGTGTCGAAGGCCGGGCACGCAACGGTGAGCGAACGGGCCCCGACTGCATGTCGCCGCGCGCGTTCGCGAATCGTCAGTCGGGCGATGCCGCGCCGCCGGCGGACGCCCATTCGCGCACGGCCTCCACGAACAGCCGCAGTGCGGCCGGCGGATGCCGGTTCGCCGGATAGTAGAGGCACAGGTTGTCGAATGTCTGTTCCCATTCGGGCAGCACGCGCACCAGCCGGCCGTCCGCCAGGTGCTCGGCGACCCGCGATTGCGTGACCCACGCGATGCCGATGCCGGCGAGCGCCGCGTCGACCATCAGGTTCAGGCTGCCGAGCGTCACCGGTCCGTCGACGTCGACGCTGACGCGCTTGCCGCCGCGCATCAGGTCCCATCGATGGAGTGCGCCGCTTTCGAAGCGGAACCGGAGGCACCGATGGCGCGTGAGGTCCTGCGGGCCGTCCGGCGCCGGGTGTCGCGCCAGGTAGTCGGGGGATGCCACCGCGACGAAGCGGACCGCGTCGTCGAACCGCACGGCGATCATGTCGCGCGGCACGTCCTCGTGCACGCGAATGCCCGCATCGAAGCCGTGTTCGACGATGTCGATCAGCCGCGAATCGACGACGAATTCCACATGAATGTCCGGATAGCGCGTGACGAAACCGGGCAGCACATGCCGGATCAGCGGGCGCGACGCGGATTCCGACGCGCTGATCCGGATCTGGCCGGACGGCCGGTTGCGGGCGGTCGCGGCGTCGTTGATCGCGTCCTCGAGATCGGCGACCGCGGGCCGCACGCGCAGCAGCAACTGTTCGCCGGCCTCGGTCAATGCCACCGAGCGCGTCGTGCGGTTGAACAGGCGCACGCCGAGCCGCGCCTCGAGATGGCGGATCGCATGGCTCAACGCCGACGGCGACACGCCGAGGATGCGGGCCGCGCAGCTTCAGCAGCGCGTCGACCGCTGATCGGGCATGCGGCGGCGGCACGCCCGCACCGGCGACGCAATCAGGGACAATCTTCACGTCGCCTTAAGTTTGCATTTCCTAGAATCGATTGATCGTCGCTTTGCCGCGGCGGACCGATTTGTCCAGGAGAATGCACGTGAAAGAGCCCCGAGTCGCCGTAGCCCCGTTTCCTGCAGTCATCGGCACGTCGAAGCTGAACGCGCAAGCGCGCAAGGTCGGCCGATGACCTGGCCGAACGCGTTGCGTGTCTCGGCACTGTTCGTGCGCGAGTGGGTCGGCCGCCCGGCCGCGGTGGGCGCGTTGTGCCCGAGTTCGCGGCAGCTGGCGCGCGAGATGGCCGATGCGGTGCCGGACGGCGACGGGCTCGTCGTCGAACTCGGCGGCGGCACCGGCGCGATCACCGCCGCGTTGCTCGAGCGCGGCGTCGCGCCGCGGCGCCTCGTCGTGGTCGAGCGGTCGCCGGCGTTCGTGCAGCACCTGCGACGACGTTTTCCCGGTATCTCGATCGTGTCGGGCGACGCGCGGCAGCTCGAGCGGCTGCTGCCGCCCGACGCGCGGGTCGACGCGATCGTGTCGTGCCTGCCGCTGCGCACGCTGCCGCGCGAGGACGTGACGGCGATCGTCGATCAGTGCCAGCGCGTGCTGTCGCTCGACGGTGTGGTGATCCAGTTCACCTACGACCTGCGATCGCCCGACCGTCATCCGCTGCGCGATCCGGCATTTGTTGCCGGCGCCAGCCGGATCGTGTGGGCAAATATTCCGCCTGCCCGCATCGTGACGATGCGCAGGGCCGCCATCGGAGAGGTGGCGTGATGCCCGCGTGATACCGCGCTTCCGGACGCCGGGCGTCGAGGTGGCGCACAGTGTATCGGCGCGGCGCGGGCCGTTGTCCTGTCAGCGTTGACGGGGCGCCGGCAGCGCCATCAGGCACGCTACGTGCCGGCATGCCGTTTTTTGCACTGCAATACCGATTTTTTGCACGGTATTTATGCGGCGCCTTCTAAGCTCGGGATGTGTCCAACAGCCGGGACGCCCGCCGTCCTCGCCATGACCTTCATCCATCCCGTCCCCGCATTCGACGCCGCCGGCCGCCAGCTGCGCGCCGGCGCCCACGGCACCGTCATTCCGTTTCCGCCGCCGCGCCCGCGCCTGCAGTTGCCCGTCACGCTGACGGCCGATACCGGCGCGCTCGCGCACGCCCGGCTCGCGGCGCTGCTGCATTCGCCGCTCGGCGTGTATGTGGTCAGCGCGCGCACCGTGCGCGACGTGATCCACGTGCAATTCGACATCGCGCCCGAAGACCTGGATTTCACGCTGCACATGCTGATCGCGCAGCAGACCGATGCCGTGATCGGCCCCGTCGCGCGCCGTTTGCACGTCGGCGCACCGGTTTGCCCGGCCCGGGAACGCTGATTGCTCGTACCCGTATCAGATTCGCCGTCGTTTCGCCGGTCGCCGTGCCGTCCGTCGGCCGGTCGCGGCGGACGTTCGCGCGCCGCGTCGTACGCGGCGCCGGCCCTTCGACAGGGAGGATCCATGTACCTCACGGAAAAAGTGCACACCGTGCGTCCGGCGAGCGGCCGCCTGCGCGCGGTGACGCTGCCGTCGGGCGGACAGCTTGCCCGGCAGTTGCTGGTGACGGTTCGCACGGCAGACGTGCTGCTGCGCCAGGCGATCCGGGTGCCGGATCGCCATCACTGGTCGGTCGACATCGAACGCGTCGACGCGGCCGGCGGCCCGCTGGCCGCCTGGGATTCGCACGTGACGCTGCGCATCGCGAAGGCGTTCGCGCCGTCGGTCGATGCGAACACGCGCGCCGGCGATCCCGATCAGGTTGCGGTCGACATCCGGCTGTTTCTTCCCGAGCAGGCGTATCTGGGCGAGCAGCGCGTCGGCATCTTCGGCCGGCGGCACGGCAACCGGTTCGGCGCGACGCTGTCGGTGACGGCCGGGTCGCAGTGGGGCGGCCGGCGCAACGAATGCATTCCGCCCAACGGGCGGCACGTGCACGGTAACACGCTGGAAGCGCTCGTCGACACGGTGGCTGGCATCGTCAACGCGGCCATGCTCGCGGCCGGTCATCCGCGCCCAGGCGGTGCGTGACGACGCGGCCGGCGCGCGCCTGACCGTGGTTCAGACGTCGCTGGTCTGGCCGGTTTGCCGTTGCAGATCTTCCATCAGTTGTTCCGCGAGAAAGTCGCATGGCGGGCGCTTCGATTTCGTGCTGCGCGCGAGGATCAGCTCGAGCGGCGGCAGATCGGGCAGCCCGTGCGCGCGGCCGAGCATCGACAGTTGCGCCGGAATCGCGCAGCGCGCGAGCGGCGCGACCGCGAGGCCGGCCTCGACCATGCTGAGCAGCCCGAGCAGGCTGGGGCTTTCATATGACGTGCGGTACGGCACCTTCGCGCGTTCGAGGCTGCGGATCGCGTTCTCGCGCGCGACGCTGCCCGGCATGAACACCGCGATCGGCAACGGCCGCTCTTCCCACACGCGCGGCCCGTTCGTCATCGCGGCCCACGCCATCGGCTCGTGGCGGATGAAGTCGCCCGACAGCCCCTTGATGCGCGTGCCGCACACGAGATCGACGGTGCCGTCCTTGATCAGCGGCGCGAGCGCGCTGCTCGGCAGCCCCATCACCTGGATCTCGACCTTCGGGTAGGTCGCCGAGAACTTCTTCAGCACCGACGGCAGCAGCGACGACGCATAGTCGTCCGGCACGCCGATGACCACCTTGCCGGTCACTTCCGGCCGCACCACGGCCGCCCACGCCTCGTCGCGCAGCGCCAGCATTCGTCTGGCGAATCCGAGCAGCACCTCGCCTTCGCGCGTCAGCACGATGCTGCGCGGCTTGCGCACGAACAGCGGCCGGCCGATCGCATCCTCGAGGCTCTTGATCTGCATGCTCACGGCCGACTGCGAGCGGTTCACCGCTTCGGCGGCGCGGGTCATGTTGCCGGTTTCCGCGACGGCGACGACGGTGGCCAGCACGTCGTGATCGAGCATCTTCATGGGTATCAGGAAAACTGAACGTAACGATCAGCATTATGCGTTTTTATTGTTGCTGTGTGTCTGCCATAGTGCGATCACGCTGGCGTTGTGCCCGAGGGCGACGCGGCGGCCAGGCCGGCTGAACCGGCGTGCAGGACTGAACAGGGAAGAGTGGTGTACCGATGATGGATCATCCGTTACGCGCCGCACTGGCCGCGGAATTGCATGCCCGGCCGTTCCTGCGGCTCGCCGAAGCCGTGTCGCTCACGCATTACGCGATCTACACGGACGGCCAGCCCGACATCCACGAAACGCTGCTGCATGCGCTGTGCCGCGACACCGGCATCGCCGTGCCGCAGGACGGCGCGACCCACTACGCGGTGCAGTCGCCGTGCGGCTGGCATCTGAAGTGGGAACGCCACACCGAATTCTCGACCTTCACGTTCGTCGCGCCGCGTCGCGACACCGGCTATTTCGACGATCTCGCGATCGAAGGGATCCCGGCCGCCTGGTTCGCGCGGCTCGCGGGCATCCGCTTCGTCGCGGTGCGCATGGAGTTGCTGTCGGGCGACGCCGCGCGGCTCGTGTGCGGCGACCTGCGCCGCTGGATCGATGGGCCCGCGCTCGTCGGCAGCAGCGTGCTCGGCGGCGGCAAGGTGTTCTGCGACTGGCACGTGCGCGACGACGGCTTCATGCGCTTTCTCGTCGTCGACGAGGATTTCCGCGAGGAGCAGGGCGGCCGCCTGCTGCAGCGCCTGTATGAAATCGAGACGTACCGGATGATGGCGCTGCTTGCGTTGCCGGTCGCGCGGCGGATGAGCCGCGAGCTCGACGAGATCCACGCGGCGCTGCATGCGCTGATGCAGCGGATGGACGCGAGCGGCGCCGAAGGCGACGACGCGGCCCTGCTCGTGAAGCTCACGCATCTCGCGGTGCGGGTCGAGGCGCTGTCGGGGTCCGGCGGCCGCTTCAGCGCGTCGCGTGCATACGAAAAGCTCGTGCTGGCGCGCATCCAGGAACTGCGCGAGGAGCGCATCGAAGGAATGCCGACGATCGCGGAATTCATGGAGCGGCGCTTCGCGCCGGCGATGGAAACCTGCCGCAGCGTGTGGGCGCGTCACGAGCAGATCGCCGCGCGGATCGCGCGAGCGGTCGACCTGCTGCGCACGCGCGTGAATCTCGCGCAGGAAAAGGACGTGACGCGCCTGCTGGCCGGCATGGAGCGCACCGCGCGCAACCAGCTTCATCTGCAGCACGCGGTCGAAGGGCTGTCGGTGGCAGCCATTTCGTACTACGTGCTGTCGCTCGCGACCGCGGCGTTCAAGGCGCTGCACGTGATGAACCTGCCGGTCGATCCCGAGCTGGCGGAAGGCCTGCTGATCGCGCCGGTCGTGTTCGCGGTGATTCACATCACGCGACGCACGCGCGCGCAGCTCGCGCGGTCGGAGGCCGCGCACGACGGCGCGCCCGTGCCAACCGTCCATGCGGCCACGTTGAAGCAGTCCAATTAGAACATCGACGACATATAAAAAGGAGTGGAGATGACTTTTACGCAAACGCAACCCGGGTTTTTCACTGGCCTCGATGCATTCGACGAACCGGTGTGGGATCAAGCCGGCGCGCCGGAAGAGGCGCACGTGACGTCGTATCAGGCCGTGCTGCAGGAGCCGATGACGTCGCTCGTCGGCAGCACGATCGATCGGCCGGATGTCGCGGCGGTGGCGATTCTTGGGTACAACTGACGCGGGATCGTTTCGCGTCGATTCAACGTCACGCAGGCGTTCCGGTCGATTCGTTTATCGGACGTCCGATGGGCAGATTGTGTCGCATGCGTGGCCGGGGTTCGGAGCCGGCCTGCGTCTGTATGCCCGTCGAGGAATCCGGTCGGCGTGGCTTGTGCCACGCCCGACCATTGATTCCGCCCGCCAGTATTCAGCCGGACGCGCTATAGTCGTGCGACGCCCGCTGCAGACGCTCCACATGTCCGGCGGCCCGTTCACGCACGCCTTCAATTCATGACCGCGCATCCCACCGTTGCTCTTCGGCTGACCGACACCGAACAGCCGGCCGCCCGCGACTTCATCAGCCGCAAGCTCGGCGAATTCAACCACGCGATGACGGGCCGCGCCGATACGGCGGCGCTCGACGTCTACGTGACCGATCCCGCGACCGGCGAGGTATTGGGCGGCCTCACCGGCCGGACGTCGCTCGGCCTGTTCTTCATCGATCTCTTCTACCTGCCGGAACCGCTGCGTGGCGGCGGCTTCGGCAGCAGGCTGCTGCGCGAGGCCGAAGCGGAGGCGAAGCGGCGCGGCTGCGCCCGCGCGGTGCTGTACACGATTACGTTCCAGGCGCCGGACTTTTACCGGAAGCACGGCTACGAGGCATTCGGCGAAGTGCCGTGCGAGCCCGAAGGGACGGCACGCGTGTTCATGGTCAAGACGCTTTGAGCACCTTGCCTGCCGTCACCGCCCCGGCGTCGCGCGCTCGACGATCATGTCGTACAGCGCCTGCGCCGCGGGTGACAACTGTGCGGCCTTGCGCTTGACCAGGAGGCATACCGTGACGACCCCACTCGATCAATACGCGAAACAGTACGCGCGATTCGAAGACGAACGCACGCGGCCCGTCCGCGACCTGCTGGCCGCGGTGCCCGATACGCCGATCCATACCGCGATCGACATCGGCTGCGGGCCCGGCAATTCGACCGAGGCGCTGATCGCGCGCGCACCGGACGCGACGGTCCGCGGCATCGACGCGTCGCCGGACATGATCGCGGCCGCGCGCAAGCGCCTGCCCGCGCTGCGTTTCGATCTCGCGGATGTTTCCACCTGGGACGATCCGGGCGGCTATGACCTGATCCTGTCGAACGCGGTGCTGCAGTGGGTGCCCGCGCACGATACGCTGTTCCCGTCACTCGTCGGCCGGCTCGCGCCGCGCGGCCATCTCGCGGTGCAGATGCCCGACAACCTCGACGAACCCGCCCACCGGCTGATGCGCGAAGTCGCCGCGGCCGGGCCGTGGGCGGACAAGCTGAAGAGCGCGGCGCGCACCGAGCGGTTCGACGCGCGGTACTACCATGCGCTGCTGTCGCCGTCGTGTTCGCGGGTCGATGTCTGGCGCACGACGTACTACCATCCGTTGAGCGGCGGCGTCGATGCGGTCGTCGAATGGTTCAAGGGCAGCGCGCTGCGGCCGTTCCTCGCGGCACTGGACGACAGCGAACGCGACGCGTTCGTCGCGCGCTATCGCGATGCGCTCGCCGGTCCGGATGGTTATCCGGTGTTCGAGGACGGCACCGTGCTGCTGCCGTTCCCGCGGCTGTTCATCGTCGCGACGCGGAAGTAACGCAGCAGCAAGGCCGGCGTCGAGGCGGCAGGCTGTCGCGGGTCAGGGCAGCGGCCGCATCGATTCCGGATCGACCGTCCGGCTCTTCGCGGTCTGCCCGTCTCGCAGATCCTTGTACCAGAAGAGGGCGACTTCGCCGTCGTTCGCGCCGTCGGCGTACAGGAAGCGGTCGTGGCCGCCCACGACGAAGCCCGCGCGGGCGTACGTGCAGCAGGCCGCGACATTGTTCGCCTGCGTTTCCAGCCGCATGAAGCCGAATCCGCGGCTGCGTGCCCACGCTTCCGCGGCCGCCAGCAGGAACTGGCCGATCCCTTGCCGCCGGCAAGCGCGATC
Source organism: Burkholderia sp. Bp9140 (assembly GCF_003853425.1). Lineage (NCBI taxonomy): Bacteria > Pseudomonadati > Pseudomonadota > Betaproteobacteria > Burkholderiales > Burkholderiaceae > Burkholderia > Burkholderia sp. Bp9140. The sequence continues at coordinate 37,032 of NZ_QTPQ01000029.1, read as the reverse complement.
GACCGCGAGTTCCGCGATCTCGGCCATTCCGTTCCAGCTTTCGGTGATCGCGACGAAGCCCGCGAGACGCCCGCCCGCGGTCGCGCGGAACAGCGCGGTGCCGCCGGACGCTTCGCGCGCCCAGCCGGCCGGGTCGAAGCCGTAGTCCTTGCGCCGCACGGGCAGCGCGCGCAAATCGAGCAGATCCTGGTACGGCGCATTCAGCTCCCACGCGATCTCGAACGAAAAGTCGCATCCGTTCAGTTCGTCGGCGGGCAGATCGACCGCCTGTTCGATGCTGATGTGCTCGGCTCGGTCCATGTGTCGGTATCCTGTCTTCAGCGGGATGGCCTGGTATTCCCCCGGACGAGCGCCCGCCGCCCGCGGCGAGCCGGATCGCGCCCGTTCCTCTCTTGAATCGCTGCGCTCGCACAATGCTTCCCCCGCGGCGCCGTTCAACGCCCGATTATGCGGGATATCGGCGCAGAACCGGCCGAGCCTGGGCCGGCGGTGCGGGATCGCGGATCGCGGCGATGCCGCTCATTCGCCGGAGCGCTGTTGCACCTCGAAGCGCCATGCAACCGCGCAACGCGCCGGCACGGAACGCGATATATTCGGCGGTGCATATCGAAACGATGATCGACCGCACCGACACACATTCACCAGCACGGGAGCACCATCTTGAATTCGACGCACCGGGAAGCCGTCGGCGAAGAGGTCATCCGGAACATCGTGCTGTCCTGACGCGAGGCGTCGCACCGGGCGTGATCCGGTGCCGTGATCCGGCGCATGCGGTCTGCACTCTGTCTTGTGGACGTTTCCCGGCGTAATATATCGACCGATACAACGGAGGCGGGCGATGGAGATGACAGGCACGACAGCGCCGTCGGCGCATCATGAGACAGCGGGTTCGATCGCGCTGGCTGGCGCCTTCGAGCGGCCGATGACCCTGACGCTCGACGACCTGCGCCGCCACGCGTGCGTGAGCGCCGGGCCGTTCGACCTGCGCTGCTTCACGACGAACCGCTTCATCCGCTCGGTTCAGCCGTATCGCGGCGCGCGGCTGAAGGACCTGATCGAGGCCGCCGGGCTGCGCAACGACATGCCGGGCGACTTCAAGCGGATGGTGTTCATCGCGTATGCGCACGACGGCTACGCGGTCACGTTCTCGTGGCATGAACTGTTCAACACGCCCGTCGGCGAGCATGTGATCGTCGCATACGCATGCGGTGACGCACCGCTGTCGATCGACGACGGCGCGCCGCTGCTGTTCTCCGGCGCGGACGTGCTGCCCGCGCCGCGTCACGTGAAGCGGCTGGCGGGGATCGTCGCGCGGGTGCTCGAGGTCTGAGCGGGTGCCGCGCAGGCCGCCGGCGGCTCGCCGCGCGATCCATCGTGTATGCTTGCCCGCATCGTTCCATCGGCAGACAAGATGAAGACTTCGGCACACCCCAAGCCAGAGGTGCGGTTCAGAATGCGCATCCAGCAGGCCGGCACGATCGCGCTCGGGCCGGGCAAGGTCGCGCTGCTCGAGGCCGTGCGCGAGCACGGGTCGATCTCGGCGGCGGCGCGCAGCCTCGAGATGTCGTACCGGCGCGCGTGGCTGCTGATGGACGAGCTGAACCGGTCGCTGAAGTCGCCCGCGACGGTTTCCGAACACGGCGGCCAGAGCGGCGGCGGCAGCGTGCTCACGCCGGTCGGCGAGGAGATCATCCGGCTCTATCGCGAGATCGAGGCGCGCGCTTACGCGGCCTGCGCGGGCGAGATCGCCGCGCTGACCAGGATGGTGCGCCGCTGAAGCCTGCGTTGTTTGACGTGGCTAGCCATGCCGCAGGCAGAAGCGCGACGCTTCGCCCGTCTGCGCATCCGGCGGCATGACCTCGTGCGCATGCGCATCGAGCCGCCCGATCAGCTTGACGAAACTGGCGACGCTCGCGGTTCGCAGCGGGTAGTAAGCGATCTGGTGGCGTTCGCACATGCGCTTGAGCAGGTTCACCGAATCGTGGTCGACGCAGTCGACCGGGAACACCACCATGTGCGCGCCCGGCAGCGCGGCGGCCAGCAGGCCCTTGCGATCTTCGATCCCGCCGTCGTGCAGCGTCAGTTCGCCGCCCGCCGTCTCGACGATCCGCCGGATCGCGCGGTTCGACCCGGGCCGGCCGCCGACGTAGACGATGCGCTTGCGCTGCAGCATCGACAGTGACGCTGCCACGGGCGCGGCCGGATCGCCGGTCGACGCCTGCACCGCCTGTTCGATCGCGCTCGCCTCGGCGCGCAGCGTCCTCACCATCGCCATCAGGTCGTCGAGCCGTGCGCGCATCGCGCGGGCGCTCGCCTGTTCGGCGGCGATCCGCTGTTCCGCCGCCTCGCGGCGGCTCGTGTGCAGCGCAACGCGTTCGTCGCGCGCGGCCAGCGCCTCGCGCAGTTCGCGCACTTCGTCGTGCAACCCGCTTTCGGCACGCATCGGCTGCACGTTCCGGCGGGCAATGCACGCGTCGCGCTCCTTCAGCGCGGCATCGCGCGCCATGCTCATCTCGTGCAGGCGCGCCTGCTGCCGCTCGATCTTCGCGTGCAGCGCCGCATTCTCTTCCTCGAGCGCGACCAGCCGGCGAATATCCGCACGATTCGCCGCGCCGACGAGGTGCGACAGCATGTGCAGGTCGCCGAACGCGGCCTGGCGCACGCCCATCGTCGTGCACGGATGCGTCATCAGCGCCCAGTACGCGGGCGGGATGTCGCCGCTTTTCAGCGCGTCCCGCCACAGCGCGAGGAGCGCATCGGCGTCCTTCGCCTTGTCGAATGCGCGTATGGCACCCGCATAGCGTTCGTCGAGCGCCTTGTGCAGTGCCTTGCCGCCGGCCGCGCCCTTGATCGCGAGCTCGACGGCCGCGTGGTGGATTTCCAGGTCGGTCGCGCGCTGGCGGTCGAGATCCGAGAATTTCGGCACGAGCTTGCGCAGTTCGTGCGTGGTCAGGCAGGTGCCGATGATCGAGCAGTGCAGGTTCGAATCGAGCTCGGACAGGCGCGCACGACGCTTCAGCTCGACTTGCTGCGCACGGGACGGCGCGCAGCAGGCATCGGTTCGCCCTTCGCCCGCGGGTGAAGAGCCGCCGGACGATGGCAGACCCGCCGTGCGGGCCAGGCGAAAGGGCGGAGCGTGCATGTGGACCTCGATCCGGACCTGACGGACCGGAGACGGATGCGCGAAAGACCGGCGAAATATACCACGGAATATAACGCACGAAATGCCGGGGAAATGCGCGGTTCGCGGCTCAGCAGAGGGCGGCGGATTCCGGGTGCGATGCGGGCGTGTGACGTTCGATCACGTGTTCGACGCACAGCCCGACCAGCAGCACGTCGACGCGCTCCAGCGCGGCCACCGCGTCGCGCATCGCGGCCGGGTCGTTGCTGAATGCGTCGGAGAACACGTCGTCGCGCGTGCGTTCGAGGCCGCGTGCCAGCCCGATCGCGCGTTCGAGGTCGGACAGCCGCGTGAAGCGGGCGGCGCGTGCGTCGCGCGCGAGCCTCGCCAGCAGGTCGCGCAGGCTCAGTGCGGACAGCGTGTCGTCCGTCGCGGCAGAGAACACCCGGATGAAGCGCATCACGCTGCCGCGCAGGCGCCGGAACGCATCGACGACGTCCGTGACCTGCTGCGCGCGGCCGTCGCTCGGCACCGGCCGCAGCGTGCTGATCTTGCGGGGCAGTGTCGACGTGGGCGTCTTGGCGCGTACGGTGCGCGGCGGGGCGCGGTCCGTCGGCGTGCGGGGCATGGCGTGTCTCCGGTGGTACAGATGTCGATATATTCTATGGGATATAACGACGAGGCAGCGAACGCGTTTCGCGGATCTCGAGCGATGTCGCTGATCGGCCCGTTGCCGTCGCGTGTTTCCGCGTCGGAAAACGCGATCTTCGGCATGCATCCGTCGCCCGCGCCGTTCTCCGGTTCGAACGCCTGTCATGCATGAAGCCTGTCCAGGGCCGGCATGGGCAGCCGTCATGCCGGCCGCCGCGAGACGCGCATGTCGAAAGCGTGCCGGCGTGGCCTTCAACGACGAGAAGGCAAGTCGCGCGGCGTCGGCACGAGATGCCGCGACTGCCTGTTGCATGGGAACGCCGCTGCACGATGAAATCGCCGCGCGCGATGCCGGTTTGCTTGAACTGGCGGTGGATCGCGGGACAGAGGCCATTGCCGCCCGCCATGGCGACGGGCCGGTGGCCGGCAAGATTCAGGCGCATGTGATCGTGGCGGCAGGATAGCGGCACCGCGAATTGCTCATACCAAATCCATCTCGCCCGACTGCGCGTGAACCCGGTGCGTGGCCGTCCCGCGGTTCGACTATGCTGAATTGTCTGCGGCCCGATTTCCGCGCCGCAACGCGGCGAATCGGCGATGACGGGAGGGCGCGATGAGCGAGCAAAGCAACGTGCAACTGGTGCAGCAGGCATACGCTGCGTTCGGCAGGGCCGATATCGACGGCGTGCTGCAGACGCTGTCCGAAAACGTCGACTGGTTCATCCCCGGGCCGGCCGACGTCGTTCCGTTCGTCGGCAGAAGACAAGGGCCGCGGGAGGTCGCGGCGTTCTTCGCGGCGCTTGCGTCGGTGCAGACCGCGGAGCGGTTCGAGCAGCTCGAGTTCATCGCCAGCGGCAACCGGGTCGTCGTGCTCGGCACGCAGCGCTGGCATGTCCATTCGACCGGACGCACGTACGAGGACGACTGGGTGCACCTGTTCACGATCGATGGCGGGAAGATCGCGACGTTTGCCGAATATCACGATACCGCGGCCGAGGCGGCCGCGCATCGATAGTGACGGCGCAGGCTGCGCGCCTGGTTGCCGACGAAACGCCGATCGGACAGGCGCGCACGGCCGCCGCGCGACGCGGCCTCACATGAAGCCCGGATTCCTCGGGAGATAACGCGTCCAGTCGCTGCAATCGTGCGTGGACATCGACACCATCGGAAGCGTGAATCGCATGCCTCGGCTGGCCGCGATCGCCAGCGCATCGCTCGTCCCGGGAACGAACGCGGAGACCTGCGTCGCGTCGCCCGCGACGGCCAGCGCCAGCGCCGCCCGGAATGCATCGGGCATCGCATGTGCGTGCATGACCGCCAGCGGACCGATGTGGCCCGTGGCGGCAACGTACGCGTAGCCGATCCGCTCGCCCCCGTCTTCGAGGAACACGCGTTGCATCGTCGGATCGCCTACCAGGTAACGGTGATGCTTCTCGCGCGAAACACCCAGCGTGGCGAGATCGATTCGCCGCAGCATGTCGAGATCGTCGCCGGTCATCCGGATCGGTGTCGTGCTCAGCGCGGGGCCGGGCGCATGACGCGCCAGTGCGTCGCGCGCGGCGCTGCACAAATGGATCGGCACGCGCGGAAGCAGGCCGTGTCGCACATACAGTCCCTGGGACACGACGTTGAATGCGAAGGTGATCAGGCTCCTTTCGGTCGCGCCGGCCGCGCTTGCATGCCGGATGGTGCGCTCCAGCAATGCGTCGCCGATACCCTGTCCCTGACGGCCGGGAGCGACGAACAGTTCGGCAAGGAACCAGAGCCGGTCGCATACCCAGCTCAGGGCAAAGCCGACGATCTCGTCGTCATCCTCGGCGAGCCACGCCCCACATGGATCGTCCCGGACGCAGAAAGCCTGGAAATCCGGCGGCCGCGACGTGGCGATCGCCCCGAACCCGTGGCGGACGGTCAGGTCGTTGATGCTGCGAACGACCAGCGCTTCGGCGCGCGGCAGTTCGTCGGCGCTTGCAGGGCGGATAACGCGCGGCATAGGCACCTCTCGTCGGGTAACGCCTTCATGTATAGCAAACGGGGGCGACAGACCCAAGCGAGCGATGGCCGGGCCGGCCCGCGTCGATCGTGCGCGACGCCGTCCGATCGCCATCCGTTTCGGGCGGAACGCAGACGGGCTTTCCTGCATTCCGCTGGTATTGCGCGAATCCTCGCAAAAAACGGCGACGCCGCGCAACTGGGCACGGCGTCGCCCACGGCCTGGATGGCTGCCCTGGTCAATCGATCGCGCGCATCGCGTGGCGCAGCTCCTGATAGCTGCGCAGGCCCGTCACGCCGAGTTCGCGGCCGATCCCGCTGAGCCCGAAGCCACCCCAGCACACATGCGGGTAGATCAGCTGCGGCGTGTTGATCCACACGAGCCCGGCACGCACGCGCGCCTGGAACTGCCTTGCGGCTTGCGCATCGCGCGTGACGACGGTCGCGACGAGTCCATAGCGCGTGTCGTTTGCGAGCGCGATCGCCTCGTCGTCGGTGCGGAACGACTTCACGCACGCGACCGGGCCGAATACCTCGTCGGTCCACAGCAGGTTGTCGGCGGCCGGTTCCGCGACCACGACGGGCGCCATGAAGAAGCCGCTGCCGCCGCCCTCGGCGACGCGCCCGCTGAACGCGATGCGCGCCCCGGCCGCGATGCCTTGCTCCAGCATCGCCTCGACGCGCGAGCGCTGCGCGGCCGAGATCATCGGCCCCATCGCGACCTGCTCGGTGGCGGGCGGCGCGACGACAAGCGCGCGCACGGCCGTTTCGAACGCGGCCATGAAGCCGCGGTAAAGGCTGTCGTGCACGAGGATGCGCGCGGTGGCCGAGCACATCTGGCCCGCGTTCGTGAACGCGCCGGCGACGGCGAGCGATACCGCGGCGTCGAGATCGGCGTCGTCGCGCACGATCAGCGACGACTTGCCGCCGAGTTCGAGCGTCACGCGCTTCATGTCCTCGGCCGCGGCCTGCATGACCTTGCGCCCGGCAGCCGTGCTGCCGGTAAACGAGATCTTGTCGATCAGCGGATGCGCGGCCAGCGCCGCGCCGACCTCGGCGCCGCCGTTCACGACGCTGACGACGCCGTCCGGCACGCCGGCTTCGGCGATCAGGTCGAGCAGCGCGTGCTCGGCCGGCGACGTCAGTTCGGACGGCTTGAGCACGACCGTGCAGCCGGCCGCGAGCGCGGGCGCGAGCTTCCACGCGGTCGTGACCATCGGGAAATTCCACGGCATGATCAGCGCGGCGACGCCGAGCGCGTCGTAAAAGCGCTCGGCCGCGACGGCGTCGCTCGGCAGCGCGACCGGCTCGGCCGCGAACAGCGCCGGGTCGTCGCACAGCCGCGCGTAGTACGCGAACGTCGCCGCGACGTCGTCGACGTCGGCATCGGCTTCGAACGGCGGCTTGCCGCTTACTTGCATCTGCAGCGCCGCGAGGCGCTCACGGCTGGCTTCGACGCGTTCGGCGATCTTCGCGAGCAGGCGGCCGCGCTCGGCGGGCGGCGTGTCGCGCCAGCCGGCGAATGCGTCGCGCGCGGCGCGGACCGCGGCGTCGACGTGAGCGGCGCTCGCGAATGCCTGCCAGCCGATCGTCTCGCCGGTCGCGGCATTGAAGATCGGCGCGCCGGCTTCATCGGAATGCGCGCACACGGGCTGGCCGGCGATGCGCGCAGCGGGCAGCACGCGCGTCGCGGCGGAAGGGGAAAGCTCAGTGGTGGACATGACGGTTTTCCTGTCGATCGGATCAGCGGCAGGCGACGCCCGGCATCGCGCAGAGCATCTCGAACGCGAGGTTCGCGCCGACGAGCGCGGTGGTGCCGGTCGGATCGTACGGCGGCGACACTTCGACGAGATCCGCGCCGACGATGTTCAGCCCCTTCATCCCGCGAATGATCTCGAGACCTTGCTGCACCGACAGGCCGCCGATTTCCGGCGTGCCGGTGCCGGGTGCGAACGACGGGTCGAGGCCGTCGATGTCGAAGCTGAGATACACCGGCGCGTCGCCGATACGCTCGCGCACCTGTGCCATCAGCGGCGCGAGCGACTGGTTCCAGCATGCTTCCGCCTGCACGACGGTGAAGCCCTGCTGGCGGCACCAGTCGAAATCGTCCGCGTGGTAGCCGGTGCCGCGCAGGCCGATCTGCGTGACCTTGTCGCATTGCAGCAGGCCGTCTTCCACCGCGCGGCGGAACGGCGTGCCGTGCGCGATCTTCTCGCCGAACATCGTGTCGTTCACGTCCGCGTGCGCGTCGACGTGCACCACGGCGACCTTGCCGTATTTCCTGTGCAGCGCGCGCAGGATCGGCCATGCGATCGTGTGGTCGCCGCCGAGCGTGATCGGCCGGCAGCCGTTCGCGACGATCTCGTCATACGCTTGCTCGATACGGCGCACCGAATCCTTCAGGTCGTAAGGGTTGGTCGCGACGTCGCCGATGTCGGCGACCTGCAGCGAATCGAACGGTGCGGCGCGCGTGGCCATGTTGTACGGGCGCAGCAGCACGGATTCGGTGCGGATCTGGCGCGGCCCGAAGCGGGCACCCGAGCGGTTCGACGTGCCGAGGTCGAGCGGCACGCCGACGAAGCACACGTCGAGGCCGTCGGTCGTGTCGGCCTGCGGCAGGCGCATCATCGTGGCGATGCCGCCAAAGCGCGGCATCTCGTTACCGCCCATCGGCTGGTTCAGTTCGCGGTGCATGGGGCCGTCTCCTCTTTCCGGTGAAAAACGATCGGCCGATGGTAGAGGAGAAGGCGGGCGCGAAGATCTTGAAGTCGCAACGTTTACATCGACGGGTCTCGATGCGAGCGGCATCGCCGCATCGACGCGGCGCAACCGCAAGCGGGGGCGATCGGCGACCGATCAAGTCAGCCCGGGATCACGGACGGCGCATCGTCGTCTGCATGTGCCGCGGCGGCAGGAAACGCCGGCGCGGCCGAGCCCCATGCGGCGAGCTCGCGCTTCGTGCGCACGCCGAGCTTCGCGAACGCGCGCTTCACGTACGACTCGGCCGACGCGACGCGCACGCCGAGGATGTCGGCGGTCTCCGGCACGGTCTTGCCGGAGATCAGGTGCTTGCAGGTTTCGTATTCGCGCTTCGACAGCTTCACGCCGTCGGCCGCGATCCGCGCGTCGAACTGCGCGAGCGGATGTACGTCGGGCGTCGGGTGCGCGACGCGCCGCGCGGCGGTGGTCGACGCGTGCAGCTCGAGCAGCGGGAACAGCATGTCGCTGATGCTGCGAAAACGGTTCATCTCGGCGAGCGTGAACGGCGGGCGGTCGCGGCCGCGTTCCAGCGCGATCGAATGCTGCGCATAGCGGGTGCCGCGCGCGAGCACGCATTCGTGGCCGATGTGCACGTCGTCGAACAGCCGCTGGCGGAACTCGCCGGGCGGGATCGCCGCGATGTCGCGCACGACGAGCATCGTGCCCGTCTTGCCGCGCAGCCCCGCGAACAGCGGGTCGCTGTCGAGAAAGCGCTCGTAGTAGAGCGTCATCACGTCGGAGATTTCGGCGGTCTCGGCGCCGATGCCGCTGCTGCCGACCCATTCGCAGCGGTAGCCGGTGGGCATCGTGCCGTCGACGCGCGAGCGCTCGACGTGCGCGACGTCGAGCGGCACGACTTCGTTCAGCAGTTGCGTGAGACGCGGCACGAAGTGCGGCGTGCCGACCGTCTCGATCAGCTCGCCCAGCGCCTTGAACGACACGTTGAAGCGGTCGGTGTCGCGGTGGAAGGGGTTCACGTCGTGCAGCATGCGGTTCCCCGGTGAAAGGCGGCGCGATTCTAGCGTCCGAAGCCGAAAACGTCATTAGGGGGAAATACGGTACGGCGTCCCGCGATCTTGCGCGCGCCGGAAAACGCGCTTTGTCCCCCCCGAAGGGGGGCATACCGGGGCAGTGTAAATGCGTAACGTTGTCTCTGCTTCTTCAATCGAGAGACGAAAGACTGAGATGACCAAACTGATCAAGGACATCCTGCCGCTGGGCGCAGGCATGGGCGAATTCACGAAGCTCGACTTCGGGATGGACGAAACCGACTGGCGCGCGGCCGAAGGCAAGAGCGGCAATTACCTCGTCGGCTGGTGGGAAGGCAAGGTCGGCTCGGTGGCGTTCCCCGAAACCACGGCGGACGAAGCGGTGTGGCTTGTCGAGGGCCGGATCGCGCTGACCGACGTGGAAGGCAATCGCAGGGAATTCACGCCGGGACAGGGCTATCTGCTGCCGGCCGGTTTCGCGGGCCGCTGGGAGACGATCGAGGACGCGAAGAAGTTCTACGTGCTGCTCGAGAAGTCGTGATGTGAGCCGCCGCCGTGGCGTCGTCACCAGGGTGACGCGCGCCCCGCGGCGGCTTCGTTTTCACGTGTCATGGCCGGGATCATGGAAATGGAAGTCAAGGAAGCAGGACACGCCGCACCGGCGCACGCGCCGCGTGGCACGCCGGCGGCATTGAGCGTCGAACAGGCGCTCGCGAATACGAAGCTGTTCCCGTACTGGCTCGACAACCCGGCCGCACCGGCCACCGAGCCGGAACTCGCCGGCGACGTGACGGCCGACCTGCTGATCGTCGGCGGCGGCTTCACCGGGCTGTGGGCGGCCGTGCAGGCGAAGGAACAGATGCCGCACCTGAACGTGGTGCTGATCGAGGCCGGCAAGGTCGCGCACGGCGCATCGGGTCGGGCGGGCGGGATCATCTCGACGTCGGTGATGCACGGGCTGCCGAACGCGGTGCGCGTGTTCCCGAACGACATCGCGCAGCTCGAGGCATTCGGCCATCACAACCTCGACGGCTTCGAGGAAACGCTGAAGCGCTACGACATCGACGCCGAGATCGAGTGGAACGGCGAAATGACGGTGGCGGTCGACCCCGGGCACCTCGCGCACCTGAAGGGTGACTACGACCTGCATCGCGAATACGGTCACGACGTCGTGCTGCTGAACCGCGAGGAAACGCGCGAGCAACTGAACTCGCCGCTGTTCGCGGGCGCGCTGTGGTCGCGCAACCGCAGCGGCATCGTGCATCCGGCGAAGCTCGCGTGGGGGCTGAAGCGCGCGGCGCTGTCGCTCGGCGTGAAGCTGTACGAGCACACGCCGCTCACGGCCGTGACCGACGAAGGCGGCACGGTGGTCGTGAAGACGCCGAAGGGCAGCGTGCGCGCGCCGCGCGTCGTGTTCGGCAGCGGCACCGCGAAGGTCGGCATTCCCGACATCAACCGCCGCGTGATGCAGGTGCGCGACCACGTGCTCGCGACCGAGCCGCTCACCGACGAACAGCTCGTGCGGATCGGCTGGAAGAATCGCCAGGGCGTATACGACACGCGCACGCAGCTCAACTATTTTCGGCTGACGAAGCACAACAGCATCATCTTCGGCGGGCTGGTGAGCTATCACTTCGACGGCGATCCCGAACCGCATCAGGACGGCCGGCGCGAAACCTATTACCGGCTCGCGGAAGCGTTCTACCGGACGTTCCCGCAACTGGGCGACGTGCGCTTCTCGCACGCGTGGGGCGGCCCGATCGACTACTGCTCGCGCGGCTCGGTGTTCGCGAAGCGCTATCTCGGCGACAAGGCCGTGTTCGTCGCCGGCTACACGGGCTTCGGCGTCGCGGCGAGCCGGTTCGGCGCGTTCATGGGGCTGAACCTCCTGTTCGATCGCGACAGCCCGGAGCGCACGCTCGACATCGCGAACCAGAGCCCGGGCTATATCCCGCCCGAGCCGATGCGCTGGGTCGCCGCGAAGATCACGTTCCATGCGTTCGACGGCGCGGATGCCGAAGGCGGCTGGAAGCGCGCGTGGATCAACGGGATCAAGGCGATGGGCTTCCCGATGTAGGCGACGCGGCGGCGTTCGTGAATGACGGGTAGGGTGTGCGCCGTTGCCGATGGCGGCGCACACCGGGTCGGGTACATCGGTGAAGGCGGCCGGTGTCGTGCCGGCCGGACAACGCGCGCACGCGCAGCGGCTTCAGCATGTTCTCGAATACCACCGATCTCGATCTCCGGCTCATCCGGGTCTTTCTGGCCGTCGTCGACGCACGCGGCATCACGGCCGCCGAGGCCTCGCTCGGCGTGCGGCAATCGACGATCAGCACGCAGCTCTCCGCGCTGGAGGCGCGCGTCGGCTTCAAGCTGTGCGATCGCGGCCGCGGCGGCTTTCGCCTGACGTCGAAGGGCGAACGCTTCGCGGCCACCGCGCGCACGCTCGTCGCGGCGACGTCCGAGTTCGTCGCGCGCGTGCGTGACATCGACCGCAAGCTGGTCGGTACGCTGTCGATCGGCCTGATCGGCCAGGCGCCGCTCGTCGAGAACGCGCGCCTCGCCGACGCGATCGGCGCATTCCGCAAGCGCGACCAGGCCGTCACGTTCGCGATGAAGGTCGCATCGCCGCAGGAGCTGGAGGAAAGCCTCGTCAACAACCAGCTCGATCTCGCGATCGGCTATTTCTGGCATCGCGTGCCGGGGCTCGACTACACGCCGCTGTTTACCGAGGCGCAGGTGATCTACTGCGGCCGCGGGCATCCGCTGTTTCATGCGGCGCGGCCGGTGTCGGCCGACGACCTGCAGGCGCACGACTGGGTGTGGCGCACCTATCCGGTGCCGGAGGAGCAGCATCCGCTGCCGGAGCGGCGCGTGACCGCGAGCGCGGACAGCATCGAGGCCGCGACGATCCTGATCCTGTCGGGCGGCCATCTCGGCTACCTGCCCGCGCATTACGCGGAGCCGTTCGAGCAGCGCGGGCTCGTGAAGGCCGTCGGCCGCGCGACATTCAGCTTCGACGTGCCGCTGCATCTCGCGATGAAGCGCAGCGCGAGCGACAAGCCGATCGTCGGCGCGTTCTGCGAGGACCTGCTGCGTGCGTTCAACCTCAAGACGGTCGCGCTGGCCGCATAGCGCGACGTCGCTCACGCGTCGATGCGTTCGACCTTGCCGACCAGCAGCCCGTACGACAGGCTGCCCGCGAGCGCCATCGCGGCGATGTAGGTGATCGCGCGCGAGAAGTCCGCGCCGTCGACGAGCAACCCGATCACGATCGGCGTCGCGATCGCGGCCAGGTTGCCGATCAGGTTGAACACGCCGCCCGTGAGGCCGAGCAGCCGGGCGGGCGCGAGGCCCGACACGAGCGACCACGTGATCGATGCGAAGCCGTTGCCGAAGAACGCGATCGTCATGAACGCGATCACCCAGCCGGCCTACGCGCCTGCGCTCTCGTCGCGATACCCGTCCTTGCCATCGAAGATTTCCTTCAGCGCGGCGCGCAGCGCGACGGGATCGTGTTCGCCGGGCACGAGATGGATCACGTAATGCGTATTGCCGTCGAGCCTCGCGGCGGTGCGTTCATCGAGCTCGACGTCGAGCGTGTCGCCCGTGAGACGCACCGTCAGATCCTTCACGTGCGCGGTGAGCTGATCGAGCACCATCACCTCGATCGTCGTTTCCTCCGGAAAGCGCAGCAGCGAGAAGCAATAGTTCCGCTCCGCGTCGTGGCAATAGATGTTCGCGCAGCTTTCGTCGTCGTCGATATCGGACGTGGCCGCGCCGACGGTAGCGTGTAGTTCCATGATGTTTCTCTCGATGTGGGGTTATCGGGCCGGCGCGGTTTCCGCTTCGACCTCGCAATGCGCATCGCGCGCCTTCAGCCACAGCCCGAATTCGCGCATGACCTCCACGACGGGCCGGAGCCGGTCGCCGTCCGCGGTCAGATCGTATTCGACGCGCACCGGCACTTCCGGATACACGGTGCGCCGCACGAAGCCGGCGTCCTCGAGCGCGCGCAGATCGAGCGTCAGCATCCGCTGCGAGATGCCCGGCATGTCGCGGCGCAGGTCGCTGAAGCGCTTCGGCCCGTCGAGCAGATACGACACGAGCAGCAGCCGCCAGCGGCCGCCGAGCAGGCGCATCGCTTCTTCCACGGAACATCCTGTCGCACTCGTTTTCATGCTGCTGATCCTGGTCGGTAACTTTTTTGTGACTACGGCACAAACGTCTGCCGTCTTCCCGGCGCTGCGCGGATGCGAGATATTAGCGCCCGCGTCGCGGCGAATCGAGAGTCGAACCCACCAACCAAGGAAACGCATGAAGCTCTATCACGCTCCCGGCAGCTGTTCGCAGGCAATCCGCATCGTGCTTCGCGAAGCGGACATCGATGCGCAGATCGTCACGGTCGATGCGCGCAAGCATCGAATCGACGACGGCCGCGACTACTACGACGTCAACGAACTGGGCTACGTGCCGCTGCTCGAACTCGACGACGGCACGACGCTGCGCGAAGGGCCGGTGATCGCGCAGTATCTCGCAGACCGGCGTCCGGAAGCGGGGCTCGCGCCCGCGTACGGCACGCTCTCCCGCTACCGGCTGATGGAATGGCTGAACTTCCTCGGCACCGAGATTCACAAGGGCTTCATTCCGCTGCTGTACGCGGTGCAGGCGGGGAAATACGTCGACCCGGTACGGCAGAAGCTCGACAGCCGGTTCGCGTGGATCGACTGGCAACTCGACGGCAATACGTATTTGACGGGCGACACGTTCACGATCGCCGATGCGTACTTGTTCGCGCTCACGGGCTGGGGCAAGGCCGAATGGATGCGCTCGGTGTACAACGCGGACATCGACCTGAGCCGGCATGCGAACCTGCGTGCGTGGTACGAGCGGGTTCGGGCGCGGCCGGCCGTGCAGCAGGTGCTGGCTGCGGACGGCCTGATCCGTTAGCGCGTGCGGACAGCTCCGGAGACGGTACGAATCCGTACATATCGCCCCGCCACACCGCAATCTGTCGCGCTATAATCGCCGCCATGAAATGGCTTCGGACCTTCATCCTGCTGCTGCTTTGCGCGGTGCTGCCCATCAGCGGGCTGGCAGCCAGCGGCCTGACCGGTGAATGTCCGATGCAGCACACGATGTCGATGGAAGCGGACGCGGGCATGAGCATGTCCGCCGACATGAGCGGCTGCGATTCGATGAAGGCATCGCCCACCGACACCACGAAGGCCAAGGCCAAGGCGAAGGGCATGGCCTGCAAGGTGACGGCCCAGTGTCAGTTCGGCAGTCTCTATCACCCGGCCGGCCGCACCGGCATCAGCCGTCCCGCCGCATTCGCCAGCACCGTCGCCTTCCACTACGCGCAGTCCGTCCCGGTCCGCGACCCGAACGGGTTGTGGCGCCCGCCACGCTTCAACTGATCCCGATCCGATAGGTTCGCCGCCTCCGCGGCGAGGTTCGTCCTGTATCAGGACGTGGAATCCCTATGGGGTTCCGCCTTGGGGTTAAACCATGTCATTCCATTTCGGCACGCCGCCCGCGCGGCGTGCGCGCCGGCGCGCGCCCGTGCTTTGGGCGGCGCTGCTGGTTGCGGGCGCGGTGCGCGCGCAGCAACCGTCATTCACGCTGGACGCCGCGCTGCAGTCCGCCACCGATCATTCCGCGTCGATGCAGGCCGCGCAGGCGTCGGTGCGCGCCAGTTCGGAGGCGGCCGTGAAAGCCGGCCAGTTGCCGGACCCGATGCTCAAGGCCGGCATCGACAACCTGCCCGTCAACGGCGGCCAGCGCTTCACCATCGGCCAGGACTTCATGACGATGCGCCGCATCGGCATCGAGCAGGAATGGGTGTCCGGCGACAAGCGGCGCCTGCGCTCGGCGCTCGCGAACGAGCAGGTCGGACGCGAACGCGCCGGCTACCTCGCGCAGCTCGCCAGCGTGCGCCAGCAGACCGCGACGGCGTGGCTGAACGCCGTCTACGCGAAGCAGGCGCTCGCGCTCCAGCAGGCGCTGCTCGATCACATGAATCACGAACTCGAAGCGACCCAGGCGTCGTATCGCGGCGCGAAGGCGAGCGCGGGCGACGTCGTCCAGGCGCGGGCCATGCTTGCGCAGACGCACGATCAGCTGCTGAAGGCGCAACAGGTCTACCAGACGGCGCGCATCGCGTTGTCGCGCTGGACCGCCGTGCCCGTCGAGGACGTCACGGGAACGCCGCCCACGCCGGAATCGTTCGTGTCGTCGTTGCCGCCGGATGAATTGCGGCTGTCGCAACCGGCGCTCATCACCGCGGCGGATGACATCGCGGTCGCCGAAGCCGATACCGCGGTGGCGAACAGCGAGCGCAGCCCCAACTGGACGTGGGAAGTCGCGTACCAGCAGCGCGGCGGCGCGTATTCGAACATGGTTTCCGTCGGCGTCACGATTCCGTTGCCGCTCAACCGCAAGAACCGGCAGAACCGCGACGTCGCCGAGAAGGCCGCGCTCGCGACGAAAGCGCGCCTGATGTACGAGGACACGCTGCGCCAGGTGCAGGCCGATATCCGCATGCAGTCCTCGACGCTCGCGAGCGGCCGCGCGCGCATCGCGAACCTGGGCGACGCGCTGCTGCCCGCCGCCGACCAGCGCGTGCAGTTGGCGAACGCCGCCTACCGCGCCGGCACGGGCTCGCTCGCGGACACGTTCGCCGCGCGCCGCGCGCAACTCGATGCGCAGTTGCAGGTGCTCGATCTCCGGCGCGAGGTCTCGCAGACCTGGGCGCAGCTCGAATATCAGGTCGTGCCGGCGACGCTGGCCGCCGCGCAATGAAGGAGAACGACATGACGAAGCAAACACTGGCCCGTGCCGCGCTGCTGGCGTTCGCCGCCGTGGCG
Organism: Burkholderia sp. Bp9140; assembly: GCF_003853425.1. NCBI lineage: Bacteria > Pseudomonadati > Pseudomonadota > Betaproteobacteria > Burkholderiales > Burkholderiaceae > Burkholderia > Burkholderia sp. Bp9140. The sequence goes on along the minus strand of NZ_QTPQ01000029.1, from coordinate 20,650 downwards.
CTGCTCGGCGCGGGTTATGTCGCGGGCGCACGCCATGCGGCAAGCGTCGCGCCGGAAGCCGCCGCGGCGTCGCCCGGCAAGCCCGACCCGACGACCGGACGCAAGGTGCTGTACTGGCACGACCCGATGGTGCCGAACCAGCACTTCGACAAGCCGGGCAAGTCGCCCTTCATGGACATGCAGTTGCAACCGGTCTATGCGGACGAAGGCGGCGGCACGTCAGGCATCCGGATCGATCCCGGCCTGCAGCAGAACCTCGGCGTCCGCTACGCGACCGTCCGGCGCCAGGAAGCGGCCGGCGGATTCGATGCGGTCGGCACCACGCAATTCGATGAAGCGCGCACGGATGTCGTGCAGTCGCGCGTGACGGGCTACATTGATCGCCTGTACGCGCGGGCACCGATGCAGCGCATCGACAAGGGCGCGCCGATCGCGTCGCTGTACGTGCCGGACTGGCTCGCGCCACAGGAGGAATATCTCGCGCTGAAGCGCGGCGGGATGGATGGCAGTCTGCTGGAGGCATCGCGTGCCCGCATGCGCGCGCTGTCGATTCCGGACGGCATGGTCGCGAGCCTCGATCGCACCGGCCGCGTGCAAACGCACGTCGTGCTGAGCGCGCCGGAAACCGGTGTGGTCAGCGAGCTGAACGTGCGCGACGGCGCGATGGTCGCGCCGGGGCAGACGCTGGCCAGGATCTCGGGGCTGTCGACGCTGTGGCTGATCGTCGAGATTCCCGAGGCACTGGCGTTGAACGTGCAGCCGGGGATGCCGGTGGACGCGACGTTCGCGGGCGATCCGTCGCGGCACTTCACGGGGCGCATCCGCGAGATCCTGCCGGGCATCAGCACGAGCAGCCGCACGCTGCAGGCGCGGCTGGAGATCGACAACGCGTCGCTGCGGCTGACGCCCGGCATGCTGATGCGCGTGCGTGTCGCCGGGCCGAAGGCGGTGCCGCGCCTGCTCGTGCCGTCGGAGGCGGTGATCGCGACCGGCAAGCGCACGATCGTCATCGTGAAGCGCGGCGACGGCGGCCTTCAGCCGGTGACGGTGACGGTGGGCAACGACGTCGGCGGCGATACGGAAGTGCTCGGCGGGTTGAGCGAAGGCGATACGGTCGTCGCATCGGGGCAGTTCCTGATCGATTCCGAAGCGAGCCTCAAGTCCGTGCTGCCGCGGCTGGACAGCAGCGCCGGCGCGAGCGGGGCGGTGGCCGCGTCCGCACCGAAAGCGGCGGCGCCGAGCTATGAGACCACCGGCAAGGTCGAGAACGTCACGGCCGACGACATCACGTTCTCGCATCAGCCCGTACCCGCACTCGGCTGGGGCGCGATGACGATGACGTTCGGCAAGCCGTCGGCCACCGCGTTCCCGGACGTGAAGCCGGGCCAGACGGTGCGCTTCGCGTTCACGCAGGGCGACGACGGCTATCGGCTGACGAAGGTCGAACCGCAGGGAGGCGAACGATGATCGCGCGCATCATTCGCTGGTCCGTCCACAACCGCTTCCTGGTGCTGCTCGCCACCGTGCTGATCGCGGCGTGGGGCGTCCATTCGCTGCGGCAGACGCCGCTCGATGCGTTGCCTGACCTGTCGGACACGCAGGTGATCGTCAAGGCGTCGTATCCGGGCAAGGCGCCGCAGATCGTCGAGGACCAGGTGACCTATCCGCTGACGACGACGCTGCTCGGCGTGCCGGGCGCGAAAACCGTCCGCGCGTACTCGTCGTTCGGCGATGCGTTCGTCTACGTGCTGTTCGACGACCATACCGACCCGTACTGGGCGCGTTCGCGCGTGCTCGAATACCTGAGCCAGGTGCAGAGCCGCCTGCCCGCCGGCGCGACCGTGTCGCTCGGGCCGGATGCGACCGGGGTCGGCTGGGTGTACGAGTACGCGCTTGTCGACCGCACCGGCGGCCACGACCTCGGGCAGCTGCGCGCGCTCAACGACTGGTTCCTGAAGTTCGAGCTGAAGGCGGTGCCGGACGTGTCGGAAGTCGCGAGCATCGGCGGGATGGTGCGCCAGTACCAGGTCGTGCTCGATCCGGACAAGCTGCGCGCGTACGGCATCACGCAGGCGGCGGTCGCGGACGCGCTCGGCAAGGCGAACCAGGCGTCGGGCGGCTCGGTCGTCGAGCTGGCCGAGTCGGAGTACATGGTGCGTTCGTCCGGCTACCTGCGCACGCTCGACGACTTCCGGCACGTCGTGCTGCGCACCGACGACGCGGGCACGCCGGTGCTGCTCGGCGACGTCGCGCGCATCCAGGTCGGCCCGGCGATGCGGCGCGGCATCGCGGAGCTGAACGGGCAGGGCGAGGTGACGGGCGGTGTCATCGTGATGCGTTCGGGCAAGAACGCGCTGACGACGATCGACGCGGTGAAGGCGAAGCTCGCCAGCCTGAAGCGCTCGCTGCCGCCCGGCGTCGACATCGTCACGACCTACGACCGCTCGCAATTGATCGAGCGCGCGGTGGACAACCTCAGGGACAAGCTGATCGAGGAATTCGTGATCGTCGGGATCGTCTGCGCGGTGTTCCTGTTCCACCTGCGCAGCGCGTTCGTCGCGATCCTGTCGCTGCCGCTCGGCGTGCTGGCTGCCTTCATCGTGATGCGCTATCAGGGCGTGAACGCGAACCTGATGTCGCTGGGCGGCATCGCGATCGCGATCGGCGCGATGATCGACGCGGCGATCGTGATGATCGAGAACGCGCACAAGCATCTGGAGGCCTACGGCCACGCGCATCCCGGCGAGCCGATCACGGCCGCGCGCCGCTGGGAGCTCGTCGCGACGTCGGCCGCGGAGGTCGGGCCGGCGCTGTTCTTCTCGCTTCTGATCATCACGCTGTCGTTCATTCCGGTGTTTTCGCTGGAAGGGCAGGAGGGCAAGCTGTTCGCGCCGCTCGCGTTCACGAAGACCTACACGATCGCCGCCGCGGCCGGGCTGTCGGTGACGCTGGTGCCCGTGCTGATGGGCTATCTCGTGCGCGGCCGCATTCCGCCCGAGCACGCGAACCCGATCAACCGCGTGCTGATCCGCCTGTACCGGCCGCTGCTCGAAGCGACGCTGCGGCGCCCGTGGTTCGCGATCGGCGTCGCGCTCGTCGCGCTGTTGCTGACGGCCGTGCCGTTGTCGCGGCTCGGCGGCGAGTTCATGCCGCCGCTCGACGAAGGCGACCTGCTGTACATGCCGACCGCGCTGCCGGGCATCTCGGCCGACAAGGCGAGCGAACTGCTGCAGCAGACCGACCGCCTGATCAAGACCGTGCCCGAGGTCGACACCGTGTTCGGCAAGTCGGGGCGCGCGGATACGGCGACCGATCCCGCGCCGCTCGAGATGTTCGAAACGACGATCCGCTTCAAGCCGCGCAGCGCGTGGCGGCCGGGGATGACGCCGGAGAAGCTCGTCGACGAGCTCGATCGCACGGTGAAGGTGCCGGGCCTGTCGAACGTGTGGGTGCCGCCGATCCGCAACCGGCTCGACATGTTGTCCACCGGCATCAAGACGCCGGTCGGCGTGAAGATCTCCGGGCCGGACCTGACGGGGATCGACGCGATCGCGACGCAGGTCGAGGCGGCGGTGAAGCACGTGCCGGGCGTCACGTCCGCGCTCGCGGAACGGCTGAACGGCGGCCGCTACATCGACGTCGACATCGACCGCCTCGCGGCCGCGCGCTACGGGCTGTCGGTGGCCGACATCCAGTCGGTCGTGTCGTCGGCGGTGGGTGGCGAGGATGTCGGCGAAGTGATCGCGGGGCGCGAGCGCTTTCCGATCAACATCCGCTATCCGCGCGAGATCCGCGATTCGCTCGAGAACCTGCGGCAACTGCCGGTCGTCACCGCGCGCGGCGCGCAGATCCGCCTCGGCGACGTCGCGCGCCTCGCGATCGCCGACGGGCCGCCGATGATCCGCAGCGAGAACGCGCGGCTGTCCGGCTACGTGTACGTCGACATGCGCGGCACCGATCTGCGCACGGCGGTTCGCGCGATGCAGCAGGCGGTCGCGCAACAGGTCGCGTTGCCGCCCGGCTATTCGATCGCGTGGTCGGGGCAGTTCGAGTATCTCGAACGCGCGGCGGCGACGCTGCGCACCGTGGTGCCGGTCACGCTCGTCGTGATCTTCGTGCTGCTGTTCGTCACGTTCGGCTCGGCGGCCGATGCGCTGCTGCTGATGTCGACGGTGCCGTTCGCGCTGGTCGGCGGCTTCTGGCTCGTCTGGGCGTTGGGCCACGCGGTGTCGGTCGCGACGTCGGTGGGCTTCATCGCGCTGGCGGGCGTGGCCGCCGAGTTCGGCGTGGTGATGCTGCTGTACCTGAAGGGCGCGCTGCAGCGCCGCCTCGACGCCGGTGCGCCGCTGACCGATGCGATGCTGCTCGACGCGATTCGCGAAGGCGCGGTGCTGCGCGTGCGGCCGAAGGCGATGACGGTCGCCGTCGTGCTGGCCGGCCTCGTGCCGATCATGATCGGTCACGGCGCCGGCTCCGAAGTGATGCAGCGCATCGCCGCGCCGATGGTCGGCGGGATGGTCACCGCGCCGCTGCTGTCGATGTTCGTCATTCCCGCCGCGTGGCTTCTGCTGCAGCGCCGTCGTGCGCGAAGCGCGAGCCGTCAGCGGCATTCCGATGCAGTTCCTCACGGCATGAACGTGCCGTCCACCCCAACTGGAGAATCCCCATGAAGATGAATCAACTGATCGCCACTGCCGCAGCCGTTCTCGCAACCGGCGCGTTCGCCGTACCCGCGTTTGCCGCGGGCGACATGTCGGGCATGGACATGTCCGGCATGAAGATGTCGTCGGGCGGCGCGGCCGAGTCGAACACGGCGCTGACCGATGCCGAAGTGAAGAAGGTCGATGCCGCCAGCGGCAGGATCACGCTGAAGCACGGCGCGCTCGAGAACGTCGGGATGCCGTCGATGACGATGGCGTTCAAGGCGAAGGACGCGGCCATGCTCGCCGAGGTTCATGCGGGCGACAAGGTGAAGGTGCGCGTCGAGAACGTCAACGGCACGCTGACGATCGTCAAGCTCGTGAAGGCGTCGTAAGCGCGGGATGCGGGCGGCGCAGGCCGCCTGCAGCGCGGGCAGCGAAGCGCGATGCAGCTGCTTGCGCCGCGGTCGGGTGCGTGCGTCCGCCGGACGACGCGCCCGATCGCACCCGATGCGGCGTTTCAGCGCGTCAGCGCGTCAGCGTCACGAACAGATAGCCGACGTAACCGGCCCCGTTCGCGAGCAATGCCCAGATCGCGAGCCCGCGCGCGCGGGCATTGACGCGCAGCCAGACCGCCGCCGCGAGCGTGATGACCACGCCGGTCAGCACTTCGGGGCGCGGCTCCCACGGCGTCAGCATGATGCCGATCGCGGGCAGCAGCGTGCCCTGGAACACCATCGCGCCGGTGATGTTGCCGAACGCGAGCGTGTCCTTCCCGCGGCGGATCCACAGCACGCTGTTGACCTTCTCCGGCAGCTCCGTCGCGATCGGCACGATGATCAGCGACAGCAGCAGCGCGGAGATGCCGAGCAGGTGCGACACGCCTTCGACGCCGTGAATGAAGCCCTTTGCACCGCCGACGAGCAGTGCGACACCGAGCGCGAGCTGCAGCGCGATGGTCGCGAGGTTGGTCGGCAGCCCGACGCGCGACAGGAACATCGCGTGCGGCGCTTCGGTGCCGTGCCCGGCGTCGACGAGCTGCGTCGACGCGCGGAACGTCATCACGACATACGTCACGTAGATCCCGACCAGCATCACGGCGAGCAGCGCGCGGACGGCCCACACGTGATGCGGGACGAACATCGCGACGGTGGCGAGCGCGAACGCGGCGATGAAGTAGTTCAGGTCGCGCACGAAGCCGGTCCGCTCGGGCGTGATCGTGCCGGTCAGGCCGCGCGAGCGGATCACGGCGAGCGTCATCAGGAAGGTCGTCAGCGTCGCGAGCATCAGCGGCGCGCCGAGAATCGCGCCGACGCCGATTTCCTCGTTCACGGCCGCATTCGACGTGCCGCCCGCGAGCGCAAGCAGCGGCACCATCGTTTCGGGCAGCGCGGTGCCGACGGCCGCGAACAGCGAACCGGTGACGCCTTCGGAAATCTTCAGCCGTTCGCCGAGATGTTCGAGCGCATTCGTGAAGAGTTCGGCGGCGACCAGGATGACGAGCAGCATGAACGCCAGTTCGACGAGCATCAACGTCATGCGGCACCTCCGCAGGCAGGCATGCGGGCGGTCATGGAACGCGCGAAACGCGAAGAGGAGGCAAGGAGGAACATGGGGACTCCGTGGTCGGACGTGGACGAACCATGACGCATCTGCCGACGTCCGACCAGGACCGACGCGATGCGTCGATGGTCTCGCCAGACCGATTCGGCCGAACGCGCCACGGCCGCGGGCCGAGTGTGTTGACGCGTTCGCTTTCCGGGGAAGGAAAGCAGGCTACTCCCCAAAGACGAAGGGCAGTCTAGCCGAGCCGGCTGCTTTCGGCAAGATTGCGCGGTCATGCCCTTTCATTCTGGCGGGGCACTCGCGTTTCAGCGGATGCGCATGCCGTGCCGGGAAGCAACCGGCGTGCACGGGCGTCGTGCGCGTGTCACGAAGCCCCGGCCGGGAAATACAGCGCGAACGTGGTGCGTCCGTCGCGGCTCGCGACCTCGATCTTGCCGCGGTGCAGTTCGACGATCGACTTGACGATCGCGAGCCCGAGCCCGGCGTTGCGCGCCGCGCCGTGCCGCGACGAATCGATCCGGTAGAAGCGCTCGAAGATCCGCTCGATCTGTTCGGGCGGAATCGCGACGCCGCGGTTCGTGACTTCGACGACCGCGTAACCGGGCCGCGTCGATACGGCCAGCTCGATCGTCGACCCGGCTTCCGCGTGTTCGAGCGCGTTCGACGCGAGGTTGCTGACGGCGCGCCGGAACAGCGTCGCGTCCGCGACGACCGGCGCTTCGCCGTGCACGTCGAGGTGTACGCCGGCTTCGTCGGCCAGCGCCTGGAAATACGACGCGAGCCGGCGCAGCTCGTTGCCCGCGTCGAGTTCGACGGTCTTCAGGTGCTGCAGCGCATTGTCCGTGCGCGCAAGAAACAGCATGTTCTCGATCATCCGCTGCAGCCGTTCGCATTCCTCGATGTTCGAATCGATCAGCGCCTCGTATTCCTCGGTGGTGCGGGCGCGCGACAGCGTGACCTGCGACGAGCTGATCACGTTCGCGAGCGGCGTGCGCATGTCGTGTGCGAGGTCGGACGAGAACTGCGACAGCCGCACGAACGCGCGCTCGAGGCGGTCGAGCATCCGGTTGACCGACGTGGCGAGCTCGCGCAATTCGACCGGGCCGCCGCGCGCATCGAGGCGCGCGTTCAGGTTGTGCGCCTCGATGCGCGACGTCTGCCGGCCGAGGCTCTCGACCGGGCGCAGGCCGCGCGATGCGACCGCGTAGCCGAGCGCGCCGACCAGCAGCGCGCCGAGGGCGGCCGCGAGCCAGATGTCGACGCGATAGCTTTCCAGCAGTGACTGGCGATCGGTCGCCGTACGCGCCAGCGCGACCTGGATGGTCTCGCCCGACGGCAGCGCGGCGCGCGCACGCACGCAGCGCGACGTGCCGATGCCGGACGGCGAGCAGGTGAACGGGCGGGCGGCCGCGCCCGCCGCAGCGGCCGGCTGCGGCCGCGCGATGACCGAGGCGAGCGTGTTGCCGGCTTCGTCGGTGTGTTCGACGAGCGGGCGGTTCGCGCTGTCGTAGATGCCGAGATAGACGCCCGGATGCGACAGCAGCACTTCGTGGAAGACGGCCGGATCGGCGCGCAACGCAGCCGTCGAGCCGCTCGCTCGCGCGAGCTGCAGGAACTGGTTGAGCTTGCCGGCGATCTCGATGTCGTCGCGCCGGGTCAGCTCGGCGGACAGCGAGCGATACAGGTACGCGCCGGTCAGCGCGAACACGAGCGCGGCGACGGCGGCGAACGCGAGCGTCAGGCGCCGGAGCAGCGAATAGGGTGCGGGGCCGACGGTCACGCGCGATCCTCGAGCACGTAGCCCATCCCGCGTATCGTGTGGATCAGCTTCTTCTCGTAGGCGTTGTCGATTTTCGCACGCAGGCGCTTGATCGCCGCATCGACGACGTTCGTGTCGCTGTCGAAATTCATGTCCCAGATCTGCGACGTGATGAAGGTGCGCGTCAGCACCTCGCCCTCGCGTTCCGCGAGCAGCTGCAGCAGCGCGAACTCCTGCGCGGTCAGGTCGATGCGGTTGTCGGCGCGCCGCACGCGGCGCTTGATCAGGTCCACCTCGAGATCGGCGACATGCAGCATGTCGCGCGCATTGCGCGGCGCGCGCCGCAGCAGCGAACGGATGCGGGCGAGGAACTCCGCATACGCGAACGGCTTGAGCAGGTAGTCGTCGGCGCCCAGTTCGAGCCCCGTGACCTTGTCCTCGATCGCCTCGCGGGCCGTGAGCAGCAGCACCGGCGTCTGCTTCTGCGCGCGCAGCCGCCGGAGCACCTCGAAGCCGTCCAGCTCCGGCAGCATCACGTCGAGCACGACGAGATCGAAATCCTCGTGCAGCGCGAGGAACAGCCCGTCCTGGCCGTTCTCGGCCACGTCGACCGTGTAGCTCGCCTCCGTCAGCCCCTTGCGGAGGTACGACGCCATCTTGGGTTCGTCTTCGACTATCAGTATCCGCATGGTGGAGCAGGCCGTTCGTGATTCCAGCCGGTCAGTGTAACGCGTGAGCTTACGGTGCCACGCGTGCGCGAAAGATGACCGCCGGATGACGGAATTGTCACGAAGCGCGCATGCGATGCAATGCCCGCGCTTCATGAAAATCCGGTCATGTTTCGGCCATGTCGTCGTCACGCCGGCGGCGATAAGCTGCGACCGTCTTGTGTCCGGAGCGCGCCGTCGCGGCGCTGCTCCCGTTCATCCGGTCATTGTCTGCCTGATTCCGCATCCATGTCGTACTGGCGCAAATTCATCCTCGTCGTGCTGCTGGCGCTGTGTCTGCCGATCCAGTCGTTCGCGACCGTGTCGATGCAGTGCGCGGGCGCGGTCGCTGCGGTGCCGCATGCGGAGGATGGGGCGAGCGCCGATGGCCCGGCTGCGTCGCAGGCGATGCAGCGCGCCCACGGCGAACAGCATGAGCACGACAACCACGCACGGCACGCAACGTCGTGTTCCGCCTGCGGCGCCTGCTGTTTCGGCACGGGCATGGCGGAGGTGCCCGCGGTGTCCGTTACGTCGGACATCGGCATCGCGATCGTCTCATTCGCGCCTTCGACCGTCGTCGTGTCGTTCCTGACCGGCGGCATCGACCGGCCGCCGCGCCGGATTCCCGTCTAGTCCCTGCCCGCGGCCGGCCGGCCGCGATCCGCAAACCGTGCCGACGGTCATTCGACGTCCGCCGCACGACTCACGACGAGAAACATCCATGCGATTGATCATTGCGGCGCTGCTTGGCGCGGCGGCCCTCGTGCCGTCGCTCGCGCCCGCGCAAACCGCCTTTCCCGATCCGGCCGATGCAGCCGCGTCGGTGCCGGACGTCGCCGTGACGTCCGCGTTCGACGGCTACGTGCCGTATCGCGACGACGCAGGCCCGGGCTGGAAGCAACTGAACCGGGACGTGATGGAGCGGCCCGCGAAGGGGCAGACGACCGGACACGCAAAGCCCGGAAACCCGGCGGCCGGCGCCGCCCATTCGATGCACGGAGGGGCCGCGCAATGACGAGATTTGCGATTTCACCGCGATTCGGCGCGACCGTGTTCGCGCTGGCCTTCCTCGCCGGCTGCACGACGTTCTCGAAGGACGGCGGCTTCGATGCCGTGTCGTCCACCGCATCCGAGCGCATCGGGAAGGACGCCGTCATCGTCAGGACCGACGCCGACCGCGAAGCCGTCGACAAGCGGACGAAGGAATTGCTCGCGAAACCGCTGTCGATGGACGACGCGGTGCAGCTCGCGCTGCTGAACAACCGCGGACTGCAAGCGTCGTATGCCGAACTCGGGCTGTCGGAGGCCGACCTCGTGCAGGCCGGCCGATTGCCGAACCCGCGCTTCTCGTTCAGCCGCACGCGGGCCGGCGACGGCGAGCTGAGCCTCGGCCGCACGTTCTCGGCCAACGTGTTCGCGCTGCTGACGCTGCCGCTCGCGACGAACATCGAACGCCGCCGCTTCGAGCAGACCAAGCTGGAGACGGCCGACGCGATGCTGAAGGTCGCGGCCGACGCGCGTCGTGCGTATGTCGAAGCCGTGGCCGCCGAGCAGGCCGCGAACTATGCGCAACAGGTGCGCGACGCCGCGAGCGCGGCCGCCGAACTCGCGTTGCGGATGCGGCAGGCCGGCAACTTCAGCCGGCTCGACTACGCACGCGAACAGGCGTTCCATGCGGACGCGGTCGCACAGCAGGCGAAGGCGCAGCAACAGGCCGTGGCCGCGCGCGAGAAGCTCACGCGTGCGATGGGACTGTGGGGCGAGCGCACGCGGTACACGCTGCCCGAGCGCCTGCCCGACCTGCCGAAGGCGCGCCCCGATCTGCCCGATCTCGAACGCTACGCAATGCGCAACCGCCTCGATATCCAGGCCGCGAAGCTGCAGACGCAGGGCGTCGCGTCGTCGCTCGGACTCAGCAAGGCGACGCGCTTCGTCAACGCGGTCGATCTCGGCTACGTGAACAACTACGAGACCGGCAAGGGTCACGAGCACGGCTACGAGATCAGCGTCGAGATTCCGCTGTTCGACTGGGGCGGCGCGAAGGTCGCGCGGGCCGAGGCCGTCTACATGCAGTCGGCGAACCGGCTCGCGCAGACGGCCATCGACGCGCGCTCGGACGTGCGCGAATCGTATGCGGCATACACGATGAGCTACGACGTCGCGAAACACTATCGCGACGAAGTCGTGCCGCTGCGCAAGACGATCTCGGACGAGCTGCTGCTGCGCTACAACGGGATGCTCTCGAGCGTGTTCGAGCTGCTGGCCGATGCACGCGAACAGGTCGGCGCGGTCAACGGCTACATCGATGCGCTGAAGGACTACTGGCTCGCCGAAACCGATCTGCAGGCGGCTGTCGGCGGCCGGCTGCCGACCGCGCAGGCAACGCAACCAACGCAGCGGCAGCCGACGCAGCAGCAGCCAACGCAGCAGCAGCCAGCGCAGCAGCAGCCGACGCAGCCGACGCAGCCGACGCAGCCGACGCAGCCGACGCAGCCGACGCAGCCAGCGCAGCCAGCGCAGCCAGCGCAGCCAGCGCAACGCGCGGCCGCTCCCGCCGCATCCACGACCGACGCTGCGCCGCAGCCGGCTTCCTCACCCGTGGCGCAACCGGCGCCCGCAACGCATCCGGAAGGTCATTGACATGGTGTCCCGTCGACAATTTCTCAGCGGCTCGGGCGCCGCGCTGCTCGGTGCGGCGATGGTCAGCAAGGCTGGCGCCGCGTCGCTGCCCGAAGCGCCCACGATGGCGAAAGCCGGCACGCAGCCGCCGCTCGTGCCGCCCAACGGCCGCCCGTACACGCCCGTCGCGACGCTGAACGGCTGGACGCTGCCGTGGCGGATGAAGAACGGCTGGAAGGAGTTCCACCTGACGGCCGAGCCGGTCGTGCGCGAGATGGCGCCCGGGATGAACGCGAACCTGTGGGGCTACAACGGCCAGTCGCCGGGCCCGACGATCGAGGCCGTCGAAGGCGACAAGGTCCGCATCTTCGTGACGAACCGGCTGCCCGAGCACACGACGATCCACTGGCACGGGCTGCGGCTGCCCAACGGGATGGACGGCGTCGGCGGTCTCACGCAGCCGCATATCCCGCCCGGCAAGACCTTCGTCTACGAGTTCCAGCTGGAGGCGCACGGCACGTTCATGTATCACCCGCATGCCGACGAGATGGTGCAGATGGCGATGGGGATGATGGGCATGTTCATCGTGCACCCGAAGGATCGCGCGACGATGCCGGTCGATCGCGACTTCGTGTTCCTGCTCGCCGCGTACGACATCGATCCGGGCAGCTACACGCCGCGCGTGAACGAGATGACGGACTTCAACATGTGGACGTTCAACTCGCGCGTGTTCCCGGGCATCGACCCGCTGCCGGTGCGGGCGGGCGACCGCGTGCGGATTCGTTTCGGCAACCTGACGATGACGAACCATCCGATCCACCTGCACGGCTACAGCTTCGAGGTTGCCGGCACGGACGGCGGCTGGATTCCGCCGGCGGCGCGCTGGCCGGAGGTGACGGCCGACGTCGCGGTCGGCCAGATGCGCGCGATCGAGTTCACCGCCGATCGCCCCGGCGACTGGGCGTTCCATTGCCACAAGTCGCATCACACGATGAATGCGATGGGCCACCAGGTGCCGAACCTGATCGGCGTGCCGCAGAAGGATCTCGCGAAGCGCATCGGCAAGCTCGTGCCCGACTACATGGCGATGGGCAGCACCGGCGGCGCGATGGGCGGCATGGAGATGCCGCTGCCCGACAACACGCTGCCGATGATGACGGGCACCGGCCCGTTCGGGCCGCTGGAAATGGGCGGCATGTTCACGGTCTGCAAGGTGCGGCAGGGGCTCGGCCGCAACGACTATCGCGATCCGGGCTGGTTCCGGCATCCGAAGGGCACGGTCGCCTACGAATACACCGGCGAATTGCCGGACGGCTGAGCGGCACGCAGCATGCGGCGGCCGTGACGATGCGGCCGCCGGTTTCATTTCACTCACTCTGGATGGAGCAGGCACGATGAAGAAGGAACTGGTTTCGATGGCAACGGGTTGCGCGCTGGTGTTTTCGGCCGCGTCATACGCGGCCGGCGACATGGCCGGCATGGACATGGGCGGCAACGCGAAGCAGGGCGCCGCCGCGACACGCGCGATGTCGCACGGCGAGATCCGCAAGGTCGACACGGCCGCTGGCAAGCTGACGATCAAGCACGGCCCGCTGGAGAACCTCGGGATGGATGCGATGACGATGGTGTTCAAGGTCAAGGATCCGGCGATGGTGTCGCAGGTCAAGGCCGGCGACAAGATCGATTTCGTCGCCGAGGACGTGGGCGGTGCATTGACCGTCGTCGAACTGCGCAAGCCGTGAGGGTGGGTATGAACATGCATACGACGATCACGACACTCAGGCGGCTTGCCGGCTTCGTCGCGGCCGGCGCGCTGATCGCCGCCGCGCCGGTTGCGGCCTCGGCGCACGGCAAGCTGGAAAGCGCGACGCCCGCGACCGGCAGCACGGTCGACACCGCTCCCGACACGTTGCGGCTTGCGTTCAACGAAGATCTCGAACCGACGTTCAGTTCGGTGAAGGTGTCGGACGCGAACGGCAAGCCCGTCGCGCACGACAAGGCGAAAGTCGATCCGGCGACGCCGCGCGTGATGACCGTCGCGCTGCCGACGCTCGCGCCGGGCGCGTACACCGTGCAATGGGCGGCGATGACGGCCGACGCGCATCGCACCAAGGGCACCTACACGTTCAAGGTGAAAGGGTGAACGAAGGCTTCGTCGGCATGCTGCGGCTGGCGGCGGTGGCGATCCAGAACGCCGGGTTCGCCGTCGTCGTCGGCACGCTGCTGGGCAGCCACTGGCTCGCACGCGGCGTGTCGGCGTGGCAGCGCGACCTCGCGCGGCGGCTCGTCGCGACGCTGCGCGCTGCGTCCGTCGTGTCGCTGCTCGCGAGCATCACGGCGTTCTGGGCGCATTGCGCGTTGATGAGCGAAGTGGCGCTGCTCGACGCGGGGCCGGCCGTTCGCTCGATGCTGGCCGGCACCGGGTTCGGTCATGCGTGGCTGGCCGGCGCCGTGTTCATGGCCGTCGTCGTGCTGCTGTCGTTCCTGCGGCGCGCGACCGATACGCGCTTTCCGTTCGTGCTGTGGGCCGCGCTCGCGGGCGTCGCGCTGGCGCGCAGCAACGGCGGGCATCCGGTCGATGCGGGGCTGTTCAGCGTGCCCGTGTGGGTCGACTGGCTGCATCTGCTGGCGATCAGCGCGTGGGTCGGACTCGTGTTCGTGACGGCATTCGGCGTGATGTCGCGATTCGCCGGGATGCCCGCGAGCGAGCGCATGACCGGCGCGTCGTTCGTGCAGGCACTTTCCGATACGTCGACGGTTGCACTGGCCATGCTGTTTGCGACCGGCGCGTACAACGGGTGGCGCGGTGTCGATACGCCGAACAACCTCTTCACGTCGACGTACGGACAGATCCTGCTGCTCAAGCTCGCCCTCGTGCTGATCGCGGCGGCGCTCGGCGGACACAACCGGTTCTTCGGGATGCCGAAGCTGATGGTCGCGCTGAAGGATCCGGCGGTTGCGGTCCCGGTCGTCGCATTGCGCCGGTTCGGCGCGGTGCTGCGGATCGAGGCGGTCGTGCTCGCCGGCGTGCTGATGGTGGCGGCGTTGCTCGTGTCGAGCGCGTTGCCGGGGACGGTTTAGCACCGCGGCCGGCGGGTGAAGCCGGCATCGGGAAATCGTCGGAACAGGGGCGGTCCTTGTCGGGCGATTTCCCGCTTTTCGACCGCGCGCGGGGTCGATCGCCATCGTGGGGTGGCCGGAAAATTACAGTCATCTGTCTCTGGGTTGCGAAAAACTGTCACCAAGCGCCGCTAAGCTTTCGCCACCCTCACAACCGGGATTCCCCGTCATGCGCTCGACAATCCGCCTGTTTGCCCCGCTATTGCTGCTGCCCACGCTTGCCGCGCCCGTCCTGGCCGCCACTGCCGCTCCCGTCAGCCCGAGCTGCGGCGGCAGCACGACGCCGATCGCCGACATCCAGGGGCCGGGCGCGCCGTCGCCGCTCGCCGGCCAGAACGTGTCGATCGAAGCGGTCGTGACGGCCGAGTTCGGCGGCACGGACGGCTTCGGCGGCTTCTTCGTCCAGCAGGCCGACGCACAGCGCCGCAACCAGCCGGGCGTGTCCGAAGGCCTGTTCGTCTATGCGCCGAAAGTGCGCGCGAAGGCCGGCGATCTCGTGCACGTGACGGGCAAGGTCGAGGAGAAGTACGGGCAGACGCAGCTCACGCTGTCGGGCGCGATCGCGGTGTGCGCGAACGGCCAGACGGTCACGCCGGCAACGCTCTCGCTGCCGGTCGAGAACCCGAATGCGTTCGCCGCTTATGAAGGGATGCGGGTGCGCCTGCCGCAGACGCTGACCGTCACCGACAACTACGAGCTCGGCCGCTACGGCAGCGTGATGCTGAGCAACGGCCGCCTGCGCACGCCGACGAGCGTGGTGCCGCCGTCGCAGGCGCAGACGCAGATCGATGCGAACGCACGCAACCGGCTGATCCTCGACGACGGCTCGAACAAGCAGAATCCGGCGACCGTGCCGTATCCGGCGCCGGAACTGTCGGCCGCGAACACGCTGCGCTCGGGCTACACCGTGCGCGACGTCGAAGGCGTGCTCGAGGTGCGTTACGGCGCATGGCGCGTGCAGCCGCTGCCCGGCGCGGCCGCGCCGGCGTTCGACACGCGTTCGAACCCGCGCACCAACGCACCGGCGCGCGATCCGAAATCGAACCTGCGCGTCGCGTCGTTCAACGTCCTCAACTACTTCAACGGCAACGGTCTCGGCGGCGGCTTCGACGATCCGGCCAACCGCGGCGCGAAGAGCTACCCGGAATTCCAGCGTCAGGAAGCGAAGATAGTCAGCGCGCTGAAGGCGCTCGACGCCGACGTGATCGGCCTGATGGAAATCCAGAACAACGGCTACGGCGAACTGAGCGCGGTGCGTCAGCTCGCGGCGAAGCTCGGCAGCAACTGGCGCGTCGTCGACCCGGGCACGTCGCGCCTCGGCGGCGACGCGATCGCGGTCGCGATGATCTACGACAGCCGCGCGGTCGAACCCGTCGGCCGTGCGTCGACGCTCGCGATCGACGACAAGAACCGCCAGCCGCTCGCGCAGTCGTTCCGGCGTGTCGGCGGCAACAAGCAGGCGCTGACGATCGCGGTCAATCACCTGAAGTCGAAGAACTGCCCGGACGCGGCGAACGACGACCTCGACCAGGGCGATGGCCAGGGCTGCTGGAACCCGACGCGCACGCGCGCGGCCGCGAAGCTGGCCGACTGGCTCGCCGGCACGCCGACGGGTGTCGCGGGGCAGGGCACGCTGCTGATCGGCGACTTCAACAGCTACACGCATGAAGACCCGATCCGCCTGCTCGAATCGCGCGGCTACCGCAACCTGGTGTCGCGCTGGATCGGCGCCAACGCGTACAGCTACGTGTACAACGGCGAAGCCGGCTATCTCGATCACGCACTCGCGTCGCTGCCGCTTGCATCGCACGTGAAGGCCGTGCACGAATGGCACATCAATGCGGACGAGCCGCTCGCGCTGCAGTACACGCTCGCGTACAAGTCGGCCGAGCAGCAGAAGACCTTCTACGCGCCGGATGCGTATCGCTCGTCGGATCACGATCCGGTGCTGATCGATATCGCGCTGCCGGGCGGCGGGCGCTGAGCGCCGGTCGAGCGTTTGAAGCACGGCGTGCGGCGCTGCCGCACGTCGTCGCGTGAGTGGTGGCGCTGCCGCTCGCTCACGCGATTTTCCCCTTCCCCCACGCATCACGTGCCCGATTCGCGATCGCTGCAAGGCGATCCGGAATGCGCGGCGCGATTGAGCGCTTCTTCATTGCGAACACCCGTGTATTACGCGTCAATGCCGTGCGGCGCGCCCTGTGGTTTCTCGGGCAACTAATTCCACCGCACATCTGAATAGCATCGCATCGCGCACGGTCGACGTTCAGCTTTCCCGGTGTGCGTAGCGCCTCGCCGTCGCCGACGGCAACTCGCCGAACATCGTCCGGTAGTCCTGCGCGAAACTGCTCAGGTGCCAGAATCCCCACTTCGTCGCAGCGGACGTCACCGACCCGCCCAGCCGCAGCTCGCGCCGAACGTGATTCAGCCGGACGGCGCGCAGGTACGCGATCGGATTGAGATTGAGCGTGTCGTTGAACGCATATTGAGCGGTACGCCGGCTGATGCCGAGCTGCACGCACAGTTCGGCGATCGACAGCGGGCACGTCGACGCATCCTGCAGCCGCTCCTGCACCGCGTTGACGAGTGACCAGTACTTCGTCGAACGCGACGCGAGTGCATCCACGTCCGGCGCGGGCACCGTCATGGCTTCGGAAATCGCATACAGCACGGTCCGCTCGAGCAGTTCGATCCGCGCCTGCGTCGTCACGTCCCCGATCGGCGTGCTTTTCGCGGCCGCGGCCATCGTGTGGCGCAGCAGGTCGCGCAGGCGGTCCGCGACCTGGGCCGTCATCGGGATCAGCGGCGCGAAGGTGCGGGCCCGCAGCGACGCGGCGAGCGTGCGCAGCGCCTCGGTCGACAGCTTGTCGGGCTCGATCTCGACGTTCACGAGCACGTGCCGGTCAGGTGAATAGAACTCGAACACCGGCTGGCTCGAGAACACATGCAGGCTGTCGCGGCCGCTCTTCTCGCCGCACATCCGCGCATGGCCTTCGAGCTCCAGCGGCACGGCCACCGCGATGCGGTCCGACGGCACCGCGCCCTGCTGCAGGATCACCTTGTCGAGATCCTCGACCAGCAGCCGGATGCCGCCGAGCGACACGATGGACGACGAGCCATGAAACAGGCCGCCCGAGATCTGCGTGTAGTTGAGATCCCAGCCGTCGAAGATCCGCGCCTGTTCCTCCACGTCGGTGAACGCGCAGAACGCCACCGTGCGTGCGAACGACGGGGCGCCAGAGTAATCGCGCGGATCGGCAGACGGCGTCATCGGAGTCGGGAGGGGGCGGGCCGGATCGATTCATTGTATCCGCTCGACGCGCCGGTCAAAAAAGCCCCGGCGGCCCGATTCCCCGTGGAAACCCTCGCTTGCCGAAATCCGATAGTGAAAAGCCGGCCGGCGCAATACCTTTGATACGAACACGACGCATCGCGCCGGCGCCGGGACTATCCCGCTTCGTTGCCGGCCGACCCGAACACGGCTGCCGGCGCGGGACGGCCGGCGCACTTCTGGAGAGACGTTGATGGCGCTTCCACGTGGCGGATTCTGGCGGAACTGGGTAGGCAATCAGTCGTGCGTGGCCGCGCACATGGCGTCGCCGGCCAGCGAGGCGGAGATTGCCGAGCTGGTGCATGCCGCGACCAGCCAGGGCAAGAACGTCCGATGCGCGGGATCGGGACATTCGTTCACGCCGGTTGTCGCGACGAGCGGCCTGCTGCTGTCGTTGCAGGACTACCAGGGCATCGTCGCGGTCGACGAACGGCAAAAGCGCGTCACGGTGAAGGCCGGCACGCGGATCAACGCGGTGACGCGCCACCTGAAGGACATCGGCTTCTCGCTCGTCAACCAGGGCGACATCGATTCGCAGGCCATTGCCGGTGCGTTGGCGACGGGCACGCACGGCACGGGGACGACGCTCGGCAACCTGTCGTCGCAGGTCGTCGGGATGCGGATCGTTCGTCCCGACGGCTCGATCATGGAAGTGGGCGACCAGCAGGACCTCGACCTGCTGCACGCGACGCAGGTGAATATCGGCATGTTCGGCGTGGTCTCGGAGCTGACGCTGCAGGTGACCGACGCGTTCTGGCTGCACGACCGCGTGTGGCGCGAGGACTTCGAGGCGCTGATGGAAAAGTACGACGACCTTGCGGCAAGGCATCGGCATTTCGGTTTCTTCTGGTGCCCGACGTCCGAAAGCCGCCACCTGTACTGCCTGCCCGACACCACGAAGGTGTCGAACTCGAAGAAGGACTACGACGTGTGCGAAATCAAGGTGATGGACGTCACCGACTCGCGCACGTTCCACGCAGGCGAGCACGAGAAGATCGCGTACAGCGCCGAGGTCTATGCGATCGACTACGTCGCGAATTTCCACGAACTCGAGTACGCGGTGCCCGCCGAACACGGCAAGGAAGCGCTGCGCCGCGTGCGCGACCTGATCCTCACCAGGCATCGCGACTGCATCTTCCCGGTCGAGTACCGCTTCACGAAGGGCGATCCGGCGTGGATCAGCCCGTTCAACCACCAGGACAGCGTGACCATCTCGTGCTCGGGCGGCCCGAACGGCGTCGACTACTGGCCGTTCCTGAAGGACGTCGACGACATCCTGCGCGACTACGGTTCGCGTCCGCACTGGGGCAAGCTGCACTTCACGAACCGCGACGACGTGGACCGCTGGTTCCCGAAGGCCGAAGCGTTCCGCGAACTGCGCCGCAGTGTCGACCCCGAAGGCTATTTCCTCAACGATCATCTTCGGACGCTGTTCAGCTGAGCGGTCCGAACGAACCAGACTGGAGAACGACGCATGAATGCCAAGATCGACGGCCGCCTGGCCGGCAAGGTCGCCATCGTGAGCGGCGGCGCGGGCGGGTGCGGTGGTGCCGCGTCCGAACTGTTCGCCGCGCAGGGCGCGAAGGTGGCGATCATCGACCGCGACGGCGACGCCGCCGAAACGCTCGCGGCGCGGCTGCGCGATGCCGGCTTGCAGGCCATCGGCTTCGGCGCCGACGTGTCGAAGCAGTCGGACGTGCAGCAGGCGGTCGATGCGGCGCGCAAGCACTACGGCAATGCCGACATCCTGTTCAATCATGCGGGCACGCTGATCGTCAAGCCGTTCCTCGACATCGAGGAGTCGGAATGGGACTGGCTGATGGGCGTGAACGTGAAGAGCATGTTCCTGATGACGAAGGCGGTACTGCCGCAGATGCTCGAAAAGGGGCGCGGCAGCATCGTCTGTACGTCGTCGATCTCGGCCGTCTGCGCGACGCCGGGCGAAGTGCTGTACGACGCGACCAAGGGCGCATGCCACATGTTCGCGCGAGCGATCGCGGTCGAATACCGCGACCGCGGTATCCGCTGCAATGCGCTGGCGCCGGGGTTCATCCGCACGCCGCACGGGATGCGCGAACTGAAGGATCTGCAGGCGATGGGCGTGGACGCGACCGAAGCGGCCATCGCGGTGCAGCAAGGCCGGCTGTGCGAGCCGTCGGAAGTGGCCGCGGCCGCGCTGTTCCTCGCGTCGGACGAATCGAGCTTCGTCAGCGGCACCCAGCTCTTCGTCGACAACTGTTTCTCCGCTGTTTAGGCCCCATATTCGCAAGAAGCCGAAGGGCAGGCACGACCTCTCCAGGAACGGCAGGTTCGGTCGAAGGTTCCGCAGCGATGCGGACCTTCGATTTTTTTTGGCCGGGCCGCCGCGCGATGTGTCCTAGCGGATTGTCGCAATCCTTCTATCTGAACGAATTTGCGTCTGCTGGAATGGCAATGACGAGTCACCGTTCAGCCGGCATCGCGGGGCGGCATGGTTGTCGACGTCATCGAGCGCCGTTCCGGCGCTCGGCTTCGCGGGTCCGGGCAAGTCCGGCATACCAGGATCAATCCATCACTTTCTTTTGATCAATCATCATGTTCAATCGCACTACCAGCACCGTCGCCAATGTCGATCCGGAACTCTGGACTGCCATTCAGGACGAGAACCGCCGCCAGGAAGACCACATCGAGCTGATCGCGTCGGAAAACTACACGAGCCCGGCCGTGATGGCCGCCCAGGGCTCGCAGCTCACCAACAAGTACGCGGAAGGGTATCCGGGCAAGCGCTACTACGGCGGCTGTGAATACGTCGACGTGGTCGAGCAACTGGCGATCGACCGCGTGAAAGCGCTGTTCGGCGCGGAAGCCGCGAACGTGCAGCCGAACTCGGGTTCGCAGGCGAACCAGGGCGTGTTCTTCGCGATGC
>NZ_QTPQ01000028.1:0-118939 GCF_003853425.1 Burkholderia sp. Bp9140 | reverse complement strand
CTGTCGAACGTGGCGGCGGGCAAGGCCGACCTGGATGCGGTGAACGTGTCGCAGCTGAAGTCGTCGGGCCTGATCGGCGAGGATGGCAAGTCGATTGCGGCGGTGACGTACGACAAGAAGGCGGACGGCACGGCGAACTACAACTCGGTGACGCTGGGCGGCGGCAAGTCGACGGGTCCGGTGACGCTGTCGAACGTGGCCAAGGGCAAGGCCGGTACGGACGCGGTGAACGTCGATCAACTGACGGACGCACTTCGCGATGTGGAAGGCGGCATGAACCCGCTGGCCGTGGCCTACGACAGCGCGAAGAAGGACAAGGTGACGCTGGCTGGCGTTGGCGGTACGACCCTGTCGAACGTGGCGGCGGGCAAGGCCGACACGGACGCGGTGAACGTGTCGCAACTGAAGTCGTCGGGCCTCGTTGGCGAGGACGGCAAGTCGCTTGCTGCAGTCACTTACGACAAGAACGCGGACGGCACACCGAACTACAAGTCGGCGACGCTGGCGGGTGAAGGCGGTACGAAGCTGTCGAACGTGAAGGCGGGTACGGCCGACCTGGACGCGGTGAACGTGTCGCAACTGAAGTCGTCGGGCCTGATCGGCGAGGACGGCAAGACGCTGGCTGCAATCACGTACGACAAGAACGCGGACGGCACGCCGAACTACAAGTCGGCGACGCTGGCGGGTGAAGGCGGCACGAAGCTGTCGAACGTGAAGGCGGGCACGGCCGACATGGACGCGGTGAACGTATCGCAACTGAAGTCGTCGGGCCTGATCGGCGAGGACGGCAAGTCGCTCGCTGCGATCACGTACGACAAGAACGCGGACGGCACGCCGAACTACAAGTCGGCGACGCTGGCGGGCGAAGGCGGTACCACGCTTGCGAACGTGGCGGCGGGCAAGGCTGACCGGGATGCGGTGAACGTATCGCAGTTGAAGTCGTCAGGCCTGATCGGCGAGGACGGCAAGTCGCTGGCTGCAATCACGTACGACAAGAACGCGGACGGTACGCCGAACTACAAGTCGGCGACGCTGGCGGGCGAAGGCGGTACGAAGCTGTCGAACGTGAAGGCCGGTACGGCGGACATGGACGCGGTGAACGTATCGCAACTGAAGTCGTCGGGCCTGATCGGCGAAGATGGCAAGTCGCGTGCCGCAGTGACGTACGACAAGAGCGCGGACGGTACGCCGAACTACAAGTCGGCGACGCTGGCGGGCGAAGGCGGCACGAAGCTGTCGAACGTTGCAGACGGCAAGGCCGACAAGGACGCGGTGAACGTATCGCAACTGAAGTCGTCGGGCCTGATCGGCGAAGACGGCAAGTCGCTGGCTGCAATCACGTACGACAAGAACGCGGATGGCAAGCCGAATTACAAGCGCGCCACGCTGGCAGGTGAAGGCGGCACGACGCTGTCGAACGTGGCGGCGGGCAAGGCCGACACGGATGCGGTGAACGTATCGCAACTGAAGTCGTCGGGCCTGATCGGCGAGGATGGCAAGTCGATTGCCGCGGTGACATACGACAAGAAGGCCGACGGTACGCCGAACCACGAGTCGGTGACGCTGGCGGGCAAGACGGGCACGAAGCTGACGAACGTGAAGGCGGCCGAGTTGTCGGCGACGAGCACGGACGCGGTGAACGGCTCGCAGCTGTTCGCGACGAACGAGAACCTCGGCAACCTGAAGGACGCGCTGACGGATGGCGGTGTCATCGACGAAACGACGGGTGAATCGCTGGCGGTGGTATACGACAGCACGTCGAAGGACAAGGTGACGCTGGCGGGCAAGGCGGGCACGACGTTGTCGAACGTGGCGGCGGGCAAGGCCGACCTGGATGCAGTGAACGTATCGCAACTGAAGTCGTCGGGTCTGATTGGCGAGGACGGCAAGTCGATCGCTGCAGTGACCTACGACAAGCATGCGGACGGCACGGCGAACTACAACTCGGTGACGCTGGGCGGCGGGAAGTCGGCTGGTCCGGTGACGCTGTCGAACGTGGCCAAGGGTAAGGCCGGCACGGACGCCGTGAACGTCGACCAGTTGAACGATCTGGAAGATTCGCTCACCAACGGCTCGATCAAGCTCAAGTACATCAAGGTCAACACGATTGGTGGACGCGAAGCAATTGCGAGTGTTCCCGAAAGTGTCGCAATCGGTGCGAACTCTTGGGCGACCCGGCCGGGAACGCTCGCCTTGGGATCGGGCTCGCGCGCGAACGGTCTCAACTCGGTGGCAATTGGCTACAACTCCATTGCCGACGACGACAATACCGTTTCGGTGGGCGACGCGGATTTCAAGCGCCGGATCGTCAACGTCGAAGCAGGCATTGACGACTCGGATGCCGTCACCATGAAGCAGTTGGCCGACGCGATGAATTCCGCCAATACGAAGCTCGATGCGAAGATGACGCGGATGGTGCGTGACGTCGAATCGAAGCCGGGCAGCTTTGTCGCGATCGAAGGGTTGGGTGCGGACGGCAGCGTGCCGAGCATTGCATCGATGAACGGGCGCGATCCCAAATTGGGTACGGCTGCGGCCATCGGCGTAGGGAGTGGCGCCGGCGGGCTCAATACTGTCGCAGTCGGTCTGCAGGCGGTTGCGAGTTCGGACAACTCGGTGGCGATCGGCAGTATCGCCCAGACGGGTGTTGATCACCCGTATTCGGTGGCGATCGGCAGCATGGTCACGACGAATGGCCCGGGCGCATTGGCAATCGGCTCTCGGGCGAAGGCCAACGGCGAAAACGCGGTGGCAGTCGGCAACAACGGCGTGATGGCGCTGGGCAAGAGTTCGATGGCCATGGGCGACAAGGCTGTGACGAAGGTCGGCACCGTGAACAGCATCGCTATCGGTACGAACGCGAACGTGCAACAGAACGTCGCCGACGCCATCGCGCTCGGGGCGAACTCGCAGGCGCTTCAGTCGAACAGCATCGCGCTGGGCGCCGGCTCGATCGCGGATCGTGCGAACGCACTGTCGATCGGCTCGGCAGGCGCTGAGCGGCAGATCGTCCATGTCGCGAAGGGTACACAGGACACCGATGCAGTCAGCCTCGCGCAGCTCAAGGGCCTCGCGGACGTGGTCGGCGGCGGTACGGGCTTCGACGCGAACGGCGACGTGACCGCACCGACGTACACGATCGACGGCAAGGAGTACCACAACGTCAACGACGCGCTGCAGGCTGCGGCGAAGAGTGGCGGTGACGGCAGCAGCGGCACGGATCCGAATGCGGTGGCCTATGACGGCGCGCAGAAGGACAAGGTGACGCTGGCCGGCCAGAACGGCACGACGCTGTCGAACGTGGCAGCAGGCAAGGCCGACACGGATGCAGTCAACGTGTCGCAGCTGAAGTCCTCGGGTCTGATCGACAAGGACGGCAACGCAGTGGCTGCGATGACGTACGACAAGAACGCGGACGGCACGCCGAACTACCAGTCGGCAACGCTGGCCGGCGTTGGTGGTACGAAGCTGGCGAACGTGGCGGCCGGTACGGCGGACACGGATGCGGTGAACGTGTCGCAGCTGAAGTCGTCGGGCCTGATCGGCGAGAACGGCAAGGCACTCGCGGCCGTGACCTACGACACGCGTGCCGACGGCACCACGAACTTCGCCTCGGTGACGTTCGGGGGCGCGAACGCTGGTGTTCCGGTCGCACTGCACAACGTTGCAGCCGGCACGTCATCGACGGACGCGGTCAACGTGTCGCAGTTGAAGGGCGTGACCGACATCATCGGCGGTGGTGCGGGCCTCGACGCGGACGGCAAGGTTACCGCGCCGGTCTATAACGTCGACGGCAAGGATTACGCGTCGGTCGGTGATGCCATCAAGGCGCTGGAGCAGCGTGAGGGCGGCAACGGCAACGGTACGAACCCGAACGCGGTCGTCTATGACGACGCCAGCAAGGCAGCGGTGACGCTGGCTGGTGCGAACGGCACGGTGATTCGTAACGTCGCGGACGGTTCGCTTGCCGATACCAGCACCGAGGCGGTCAACGGCCGTCAGGTGAACTTCCTCGCACAGAGCATCGCGGATAGTCTCGGCGGCGGCGCGAAGTTCGACCCGGTGACCGGCGATATCTCGGCGCCGACGTATGAACTGACTGCGGCCGATGGCTTGACGAACACGTACGACAACGTCGGCGACGCGTTCAAGCATGTCGACGAGCGCGTGTCGACGCACACGACGCAGATCGAGACGCTGCAGAAGGGTGTCGCGAATGCGGTTCAGTACGACGACGCAACGCATGCCTCCGTCACGCTCGGTGGCGCAGGTGCGGCGCCCGTCAGGCTGAAGAACGTCGCGGACGGCGTCGACGAGACCGATGGGGTCAACGTGCGGCAACTGCGTTCGGCCGGCCTGGTCGGTGAAGACGGCAAGCTGCAATCGGCGGTCGTGTACGACAAGAACGCGGACGGCACGACGAACTACGGTTCGGTGACGCTCGGCGGCGCCGGCGCGGCGACTCCGGTCGCGCTGCACAACGTGGCGGCCGGCAAGGTTGCGACGGATGCGGTGAACATCAGCCAGTTGAGTGGCGTGACCGATGCGCTCGGCGGCGGTGCGAAGATCGACGAGGAAACCGGCAAGGTCGTCGCGCCGACCTACAACGTCGGTGGCGACAGCTTCCACAACGCAGGCGATGCACTGAACAACATCGACAACCGGGTCACGCAGATCCAGAACAACCTGGGTGAGGCCACGAAGCTGGTCGGCGCTGTCGCTTACGACAAGAACGGCGACGGCACCGTGAACTTCAACAAGGTGACGCTGGGCAACGGCTTGTCGTCGGGACCGGTGGTGCTGACCAACGTCGCGGACGGCAAGAGCCAGTACGACGCCGTGAACTACGGGCAGTTCTCGAAGCTGGAAGGGCGTGTCAAGGATATCGACGACCGCCTGACCGTGGCGACCACGCCGGGTGACGGTAACGGCAACAACGGCGGTTCGGGCAAGAACGCCAACGATCTGATCCAGGGCACGGGCGGCAGCGGCAAGGACAAGGCCGACGTCGTCGCCGCGAAACCGGGCAACGGCAACGGCAACATCGCTGTCGGCTCCGGCTCGCAGATCGTGGACGGCAAGAACAACGCCACCGCAATCGGTGCCGGTTCGAAGGTGTCGGCCGACGACGGTACGGCGTTGGGTCACGGCGCGAGCGTGTCGTCCAGCGCGACCAACTCGGTGGCACTGGGTAACGGTTCGAAGGCGACCGAAGCCAACACCGTGTCGATCGGTTCGGACGGCCACGAGCGCCGGCTCGTCAATGTCGCGGATGCCGTGAACAAGACGGATGCCGTCAACAAGGGGCAGCTCGACCGGGCGATCGGCGGGATGCAAGGTCAGATCAACGACATGTCGCGCAATGCCTATTCGGGTATCGCGGCGGCCACGGCGTTGACGATGATTCCGGGCGTCGATCCGGGCAAGACCTTGTCGTTCGGTGTCGGCGGCGGCTCGTACAAGGGCTATCAGGCAGTCGCGATGGGCGGTGAAGCGCGCATCACGGAAAACCTGAAGATGCGTGCCGGCGTCGGCCTCAGCAGCGGCGGCAATACCTTCGGCGTGGGCGCGTCGTATCAGTGGTAAGGCGGTAACGCGGGCCGTTCGGCCCGCGTCATCACCTGATGGTTGGCGTGGCGGGCACTTGTGGTCCGCCATGCCAACCATCACGCCACGCACGAGCGACTTTGTTTCCACCGATCAATTTCCACGAGTCCGCCCTCGAGCGGACCGAACCATCATGAAAACACCACAACATTTTGTCAGCCGGGGCCTGCTCGGCGCATTCGTCATCCTGCTGAGCGCATGCACGACGCAATCCGGTCCGACGTACACCGTTCGAGCGATCAAGGCACCGGATCAGCCCGGGCCGGTCTTTCGCGTGACTTGCGAGGGGCTGGTATCCAGTGCGCGCTCGTGTGAAGCGGCCGCGCAGAAAGTCTGTGCCGGCAAGCCGGTCACGCCGCTGCAGGCCGTCGATCGCGTTCGTCGCGGTGCCGCGATGGGCGATGCGCGCGAATTGACGTTCATGTGCGGCGTGCCGCCTCAGGCGAGCGTCGAGCCTCCCGTCGCGCAGCCGCAACCGGTCGTGCAGCCGCAGCCGGCTGCCGAGCCCGTCGCGCAGCGTCAGGTGCTGCTGCAAGGCAGCGCGAACTTCGCGTTCGACAGCGCGGCGCTGACGCCGAGCGCCCGCCAGGAACTCAATCGCTTTCTGGACGTGAATCGCGAGGCTCGGTTTCGCCGTGTGACCGTCACGGGCTACACCGATTCGCAAGGTGCGCACGCCCATAACGTTCGACTGTCCGAGGCGCGCGCGCGTGCAGTGGTCACGTACCTGCGCACGGGCGGGCTGCAGGCGGAACATTTCACGACCGTCGGCAGGGGGGCGGCAGAGCCGGTCGCCAGCAATGCGACGGCCGAAGGGCGTGCGCAGAACCGGCGAGTCGAAGTCGAACTCGAGACGGCATAACGAACGGGATTGACGGCTCCGCGGTCACCGGTGGCGGTTGCCGTGGAGCGAAGATTGAAAATGTCCGAATGACTCCGGGACATCTTGGACTGATACAGGAAAGTAAAAATGGCAGAGCAGAAGGCAACGACACGACCGTCGCGTCCGACGATCGACACGGTCACCGACAACGTACCGCCGCACACCGGCGTGATTGAAAATGGCGGACTGACCAACGACCCGCGCCCGACGGTGAGTGGTCGCGGTGACCCTGGCTCGACGATTCATCTTCTGGTGGACGGGGTCGAGGTCGGAACGGTGGTGGTCGGTGCAAACGGGGCATGGAGCTTCGCGCTCACGCAGCCGCTGCGCGACGGCGAGTATCGTCTGACGGCGCGGGCGAGCAACGAAGTCGGCTTGAGCATACCGTCGACGTCTTACGGCATTCAGGTGGACGTGACGCCGCCGTCGCAGCCGAAGATCGAAGCGGCCACGGAGGGCGCGCAGCCGACGCTGTCGGGGCAGGCGGAAGCGTATTCGACGGTCGCGATCTACGACGGTACGACGCTGCTGGGTACGACGAAAACGAATATCGACGGAACGTGGACCTTCCAGGTGACGTCGCCGCTGTCGAACGGTACGCATGCGCTGACTGTGACGGCGACGGACCCGGCGGGCAATACGAGCGCGCGCTCGGACGGCTTCGACGTGACAGTGGGGCCGGAGGTGCCGCCCGTGCCGCTGGCGAAGGCCGTGCTCGACGACATGGGACACGACAGCGGCAACTTCAATTTCGACCGACTGACGAACGACGGAACGGCGGGCCGTTTGTTGACCGGCCATCTGACCGCGGCACTGGCAGCCGGCGAGAAGGTACAGGTGTCGACGGACGGCGGTCGCACCTGGTTCGATGCGCAGATGAAGTCGGACGGCACGTGGGTGGCGACTGATCCCAATACGCATGCGAGCAACTGGACGATCCAGACAAGGGTGGTCAACAGCGATGGCGTGGCAGGCGAGTCGAACGCTTACGACGTGATGCTCGACACGACGGCGCCAAACGCGCCGGACAGTCTCACGTTCGACGTGACGACCGGTATCGTGCACGTCGGCATTTCCAAAACGGGTGTCGCCGCAGGCGAAGTGGTTCGGGTCATCGTCGGAAACTACACGATCGATCACACGCTGACACAACAGGAAATTGCGTCCGGCAAGATCGACGTTCAGATCCCGAGTTCCGTGCGGGCGGCACTAGGTGCCGATTGGAACGGTGAAACCAGAGTATCCGCCGCGGTGATCGATCTCGCCGGGAATTCGTCGGAGTGGCGGTGGGCCGAATGGAAAGCCCGCTCCTACGATTTCAACGGGAACGGTTCCTTGCGATACGTCGGTGCCATGCTGAACTATGACGGACTCGATGTGACCGCAACCATGAACTCCAAAGGCCAGATGCAGGCGGGGGACAGCTATTCGGGCGGCACGAATAATGGTGAGTTGTCGTTCGCAGGCGGTATCAAGTTCAGCTTGAAGGCGGGCAACGCTCATCGAATCGATTTCGATTTTAAGAACATCCAACCGGGTATGGGTGAGGGGCTGCAGCTGAATGCTGCCGTTACCTACTTGGACAAGAACGGAAAAGTCATCGGTACCCAAAAATTGTTGGGATACTCATGGACAACCCACACCTTCATTGCGCCGGAGGGCACGGAAATCGATTCATTTATTGTTACGAGTGACAAGTCATCGGATCGCTTTAAAGGCTACAACTCGATCTACTTGTCCAATCTGACGCTTGACAAGGACGGCGGCGATAGCGGCATATGGCAGACCGGGATTGAGCCGGTGCATGAAAATCAGATCATCGTCGAGCTGTCGGGCGCATATCACGGTGGCGCTGGCAATGACATCTTCAGTGTGGCCGACGTCAGATATTTCGACGGTGCCGGTGCCGGCGTACATGGCGGGGCGGGTACGGATACGTTGAAGCTGACCGGCCTTGGCCAGACGCTTGATCTGTCGAAGCTGCTGAACGTCGGCGGCCACGACAAGATCACGTCGATCGAGATCATCGATATCACCGGCACGGGTAACAACACGCTGAAGCTGTCGATGCGTGACGTGCTGGAACTCGGGCACGAGAACGTGTTCCGAAACGATGGTCACACGCAGTTGATGGTGAACGGGAACGCCGGCGATCGGGTCGAGTTGTCGGGCATGAGTGGCCTTGCTCAGGGTGGTGAGTGGACGAACAAGGGGCTGGTTGCGATCAACGGCCAGGCCTATACGCTGTACGAGAACGCGGCGCTGCACGTCGAACTGCTCGTGCAGTCGGCCGTGTCGACCCAACTGACCTGATCCGCAGGCGCGGGTCGGAATCGCGCCGGACCAAGATGCGGTTCCGTCCCGCCGAACCGGTGCCAGCGGCCCGGTTTCTTCATAGTTTCTCCATGCGCAACCTGCAGCGAATTGCGGGCTGCGCATGTCTGCACATTCAATACCCACCCCCCATTCGAACTTGTCCCAATGGATCTGGATCCCTTTTGGGACTCGTCCCATTTTTGCATCCGGGCACATTTCGTAAAGTTGTTGCGTTCCTGTCGCAGTCCCATCGGCGTGCTGCGATAGCCATCCCGTCCGGTCATGCGACGGGAGACTCCGCCGCATCGATGTATGCGCCTACCCTGTCGCTCGCGTGAAGCAGCCGCGTCCTGGAGTGCGCCAGGGTTCCGTGAATTCCAGTGGCCAGATAACGATTTCGATATGAATGTCCAACCATCCGATACCGGCGCCGGTAACGCGCCGAGTCTGCCGGACAAGCTCACCCGCGACAGCCTGCTCGATTCAGTCGCATGGCTTTGTGCGCACTACGGTTTCGGAAGAAGTCACGCAGTCCTAATTTCTGGTCTCGCCAAACACGGACCGCTGACGCCGTTGCTTGCGATCGAGGCGCTGACGCAGGCGGGTCTGGCGACGAAGCTGGTGGAGCGTCCGCTGACGCAGTTGCCCGAGCACCTGCTGCCTGCCGTGCTGTTGCGCCGGAACGGCAGCGCATGCGTGCTGCTCGGCTGGCGCATCGACGATGATTCGATGGAGCAGGAAACTCCGGTCCGCTATCGCGTCATGCTGCCCGAACTTGGCGAAGCGCCGGTCGAATGCACCGACACGGAACTGGGCGACACCTACTCCGGCTACGCGCTGCTCGTGAAGCCGGCCGCGAAGGTCGATGCGCGTCCAGACGACCTGCCGACCGAACCGGCCGGGCACTGGCTGCTGCGAACGCTGTGGCGCTATCGCAGCTATTACGCGAGCGCGGCGGTCGGCGCGTTCCTCATCAACGTGCTCGGCCTCGCCAGCGTGTTCTTCACGATGAACGTCTACGATCGCGTCGTGCCGAACCAGGCCTACGTGACGCTCTGGTCGCTCGCGATCGGCGTCGCGCTCGCGATGCTGATGGAGGCGGTGTCGCGGCACGTGCGTGCGCATGTGCTCGATACCGCGGGCAAGAAGGCCGATCTGGTGCTCGGCAGCCTGCTGTTTCGGCAGGCGCTGGCGATCCGGATGGAGCACCGGCCAGCGTCGGCCGGCTCCTTCGCGCACCGGTTGCGCGAGTTCGAATCGGTGCGGGACTTCGCGACGTCGGCGACGCTGTCGGTCGTGTCCGATCTGCCGTTCGTCTTTTTGTTCGTTGGCGTGGTATTCGCGGTCGGCGGCCCGCTCGGCTGGATTCCGCTCCTGATGATTCCGCTGATCGTCGGTCTCGGCGCGATCGTGCAATGGCCGCTCGCGCGTGCGATGCGTGAGAACCTGCGCGAGGCGTCGCTCAAGCAGGGCGTGCTGATCGAGTCGGTCGACGGGCTCGAGACGCTGAAGGCCGTCGGCGGCGAAGGCGCGATGCGTCACCGGTGGGATACGTACAGCGCGAAGACGGCGGCAGCTTCGATGCAGTCGCGCCAGCTCACCAGCATGGCGACCAGTTGCGTGTCGTTCCTGCAGCAGATGCAGACCGTTGCGATCGTGATCGTCGGCGTGTACCTGATCGGCGAAGGCAAGCTCACCCAGGGCGCGTTGATCGGCTCCGTGATGCTGGCCGGCCGGGTGACGGCGCCGCTCGGTCAGGTCATGGGGCTCGCGCTGCGTTTTCAGCAGGCGAAGACGGCGATGCATTCGCTGAACCAATTGATGGCGATGCCGGTCGAGCACGAGCCGGGCCAGGATTATCTGGCGCAGCCGCCGCTCAGCGGCCATGTGAAGCTCGACGGCGTGTCGTTCGAGTATCCGTCGGCCGGCCTGCAGCAAAATGCGCCCGCGCTGGACCAGGTGTCGGTGGAGATTCGGCCCGGCGAGCGTGTCGCGATACTCGGCCGGGTCGGCAGCGGGAAATCGACGCTGCTGCGTTTGATCGCGCGGCTGTATCAGCCGACGGAGGGCAAGTTGCTCGCCGACGGGCTCGACGCCGCGCAGATCGCGCCGGCCGACTGGCGGCGCACCTTCGGCTATGTCGGCCAGGACAGCCGGCTGTTCTACGGTTCGCTGCGCGAGAACGTGACGATCGGCCGTCCCGACGTGCCGGCCACGGAGCTGCTGCGCGTGCTCGAGCTGACGGGGCTCGATGCGCTGATCGCCCGGCATCCGCTCGGCGTGAATCTTCAGGTTGGCGAAAACGGTCGTGATCTGTCGGGCGGGCAGCGCCAGCTTGTCGCACTGGCCCGCAGCCTGATCGCGCGGCCGCGAACGTTGCTGCTCGACGAACCGACGAGCGCGATGGACTCGCAGACGGAGTCGCAGTTCATCGAGCATTTGAAGCAGGCGAGCGCCGGACAGACGCTGGTCGTGGTCACGCATCGCACGTCGCTGCTGGCGCTCGTCGACCGGATCGTGATCGTCGATCAGGGCAAGATCGTGATGGATGGAGAAAAGGCGCGCGTGCTGGCGGCACTGTCGGGGCAGCCCGAGACGGGCGTGCATCATGCGCCGCCCGAGCCGCAGCGAAACCGTGAACCGAAAATCCGCGTGGTCCAGCGTGGCGCGCAAGCCGGCGCGTCGCCCGCGGAACCGGCAGGGGCCGTGGCATCGTTGGCTGCGGAGGCATCATGATGCGGCGCATACGATCGATTCTCGGCCGCAAGCCGGCGCCGCGCCTGCGGGCGGGCGATGCCGCGTACATGAGCGACATTCGCGAGGCGTTGCTCGTCCGCTCGTCTGCGGGCGCACAGCTGGTTCTCTATCTGGTTGCCGTCGTGCTCGGCGCGGGGCTCGTATGGACGCACTTCGCACGCGTCGAGGAGGTCACGCGCAGCGATGCGACGGTCGTATCGCCGAGCCGCGAACAATGGATCCAGAGCCTCGAGGGCGGCATCGTCCAGAGCGTGACGGTGCGCGAGGGCGACGTGGTCGAAAAGGGGCAGCTGCTCGCGAAGATCGATCCGGCGCGCGCGCAATCGAGCTATCGCGAAGCGTTGACCAAGGCGCTGGAGCTGAAGGCGAGCGTGGCGCGTGCGCGGGCCGAAGCCTATGGCGCGCCGCTGGACTTTCCGGCAGACGTGAAGCGCGAATCCGGCCTCGTCGCGCAGGCCACCGCAACCTACCGTGCCCGCCGCCGTGCGCTGGACGAGCAGGTCGCCGCGTTGGAGAAGAGCCAGGCGCTGGTCCGGCGCGAGATCGCGATGTCGGAGCCGCTCGCGGCGAAGGGGCTGGTCTCGGAAGTCGAGATTCTGCGCATGCGGCGCCAGGCGACGGACATCGCCGCGCAGATCGCCGAGCGCCGTAGCCGTTTCACCGCGGAATCCAGTACCGAGCTGTCACGCCTCGAACAGGAACTCGCGCAAACCAACGAGGTGCTGGCCGGGCGCGCGGACGTGCTGGCGCGCACCGACGTCGTCGCGCCGATGCGCGGCGTGGTGAAGAACATCCGCATCCGCACGGTGGGCGGCGTCGTGCAGTCGGGCGAACACATCATGGAGATTGCGCCCCTCGACGGCCGGGTAATGGTCGAAGCGCGGATCAAGCCGTCCGACGTCGCGTTCCTGCGGCCGGGGTTGCCGGTGCTCGTGAAGCTGAGCGCGTACGACTTCGCGATCTACGGCGGGTTGCACGGGCACGTCGTCAGCCTCGGTCCCGATACGTTGAAGGACGATCAGAAGGCCGCGATGGGGCGTCCCGACGCGAACTACTACAGGCTGATGGTCGAGACGGATTCGGACGCGCTCGTCGCGGCGGGCAAGCGTCTGCCGGTATTGCCGGGCATGCAGGCAACGGTCGATATCCGCACCGGCGAGAAGACGGTGCTCGATTACCTGCTCAAGCCGATCTTCAAGGCCCGCGAGGCCTTCAGGGAGCGTTGAGCATGAGCGAATTTCGAATGGTCGGCGCATGCGTCGATGCGCGTGAATCTCGCGCAGTGCTTCGTGTTGCGGCATCGGCGGTCCTGCTTGTCTTGTCGATGTGGCAACCGGCTGGGGCAGCGCACGCCGCCAATACCGTGTCGCCACGTGTTGCCGCAGCGTCGGCATCGACGGCGGTGGACGCAGCTTCCGCCGCGGCCGATGGGCATGCGCACGCATCCGCGCCCACGCACGATGATTCCGCGTCGGTGCCTGCCCGCGGGGCCTCGATGACAGAGCGCGAACTGCGGCAATTGCTGTATGCCGCGGCGGAAGCGGCCGTCGACGTCAGCCCGCAGGTGCGGCGCTTGTACGCGGAATACCAGGCCGCGCAGTCGGATGTCGATCAGGCAAAGGGGGCACGCTGGCCGCAATTGCAGTTGAACGGCCAGACGCGCACCGCGCGGTTCGGCTCGAACGCCGGCAGCGCATACGATCCTGGCAACGCGCTGAGCGTGAACCTGACAACGACGCTGTTCGACTGGGGGCGCACCGAGAAATCGATCGGCAGCCGGCGGGAACTCGCGAGTGCAGGGCAGGAACGCTACGTCGCGCAGATGGAAGATTCCGCCTATCAGGTCACGGCCACCCTCGTCGAGCTCGCGAAACAGCGCAACATCGCCACGTTGAGTCAGCGCTTCGTCGACCGGATGACGCACCTCGTGCGGATGCTCGATGAAATCGTCGCGGTCGATCGCGGTCGCGGCAGCGAGCTCACCCAGGCGAGGGCCCGTTTGCTGCAGGCCGAGGCGAGTCGCGATGCGGCGCTGGCGAAATGCCGAACGGTCGAGCTGAATCTTCGCAAGCTGGTGGGCGAGCGGCCGGTGCCGATGCCGACGGATTCGCACTGGCCGTTGCATCCCGGCAATCTCGACCGGCTGATGTCCGCGCTCGATGAGAATCCGCGCATCCGACAGGCGCGCGCCGAGGCGAGTGCAGCCGAGCTGAACCGCGATGCGGTGCGGGCGGCGTCCAGGCCGCAACTGAACTGGGTCGTCAGCACGAATACCGGCCACGATGCCGTCGGGCGCCGCATGCCGTGGCAGACGATGCTGACGGTGACATGGAATGCGTTTACCGGTGGCGCGGCGACGGCGGCGACGGACGCGGCGACGTTCCGTGCGTCGGCGAGCTGGAGTCAGGCCGAACAGATGCGCCTGGATCTCGAATATCAGGTGCGCAGCGCGGAAGACGATGCGCACGCGTTCGGCGAGCGGGCGGATCAGTATCGCGATCTGTCGGTAGAGTCCGCGCGTGTGCGCAGCGCGTTCTTCGACCAGTGGTATCACCTCGGGCGCCGCTCGCTGCTGGACGTGCTGATTGCCGAGAACGACGACTACAACAATCGCGTCAACGAGGTGGCGTACCGATTCGATGGCTATGCCGCGACGCTGCGCGGCTACGCTTCGGCGGGCATGCTCGTGCAATGGTTGCGTGAGGGATGACGCATCGCGCGCCGTCCGCTGCCGGCCGAGCAACGAGGGAATCCATGAATCCAGAATCGATCGACAACTGGTTTGCATTGCCGCCGCCGAGGGCGGCTTCCTACCTCCCCGCCCCCTATGGCGTCCGGCACGGCGTCACCGCTCGCTTCGCGCGCTCGTCGCCGGGGACGGTCTACCTG
Organism: Burkholderia sp. Bp9140; assembly: GCF_003853425.1. Classification (NCBI taxonomy): domain Bacteria; kingdom Pseudomonadati; phylum Pseudomonadota; class Betaproteobacteria; order Burkholderiales; family Burkholderiaceae; genus Burkholderia; species Burkholderia sp. Bp9140. Next base: position 104,487 of record NZ_QTPQ01000028.1, on the reverse strand, counting down.
TCGAACCGCTGTCTGGCTGTCGCTGCCGGTGCGTGCGCGGCCGATTACGGGCACGACAACCTGGCATGGAGCCGCAAGCCGCCGCCGCGCGGCCGCGGTCGCCTCGTATCGGCCGCGATCGGCGGCGCAGTGTTCGGTGCGGTGTTGATGGCGCTGCTCGGCGCGATGATGGCAGGCCGCGGTGCGGAGCCGGGCCCACTCTGGGGAAGCATGCCCACGGGTAAGCGGGCGTCTGCGTCGATCGTTGCGGCCACCCCCGACGCAATCCCGGCGCCGCCTCCAGCGCCGGCTTCGGACGCAACGCCGGCTTTGGCGCCACCGCTTGCGCCGGTGGTCCGTCAGGCGGACACCCAGCCGCATCCGGTCCGCGGGGCGGGCGGGCCTGCGGTACCCGCACCGCGGCCGATGCCGCCTCGGCGCCCCGATATGGAGAACGTGCACACCCGTGAACTGGAGGTAGTGCGGCCGCTATCCGCGAAAGCCGTGGCGCATCGCATGCCGGCGAAACCTCGACCAGCAAAGCCGGCCGATTCGCCCGTATCGGGCGCACCGGACCGGTGCGGCGCCGACTGGCCATGTGGCGACGCACTGCGCGCGTTGCAGGTCGAGTTGAAGCACTGGGAAGCGCGCAAGCCGCTACCGACGGCGGTAGAAAGCAAGGCTGCGGAGACGTCGGTTCGCCTGACCGACCACCGGCGCGTGACGGAGTGGTGATCAAGAGGAGATGAAAGGCACTGCTGGCCCAGGCGCTTCAGTGCCGTGCCGGAATCCGTGTCACGCGTTACTGCAGGATCAGCCGCAAGTGCGCATCGGCCTGCTCGCCGGGCGGCTTCTGGAACCCGCCCTTCGCGAAGCGGTGCCACCGGCCGATCACGTAGCTGACGAGCAGGCTCGCGCGGGCGGCGGGATCGTAGTCGGCCGGCAGCGCGAACGGCATCGCGCCGTCCTGCGGCGCATTCGCCTCCGTGCGTGCGACCCGCAGGCACTGCTTGACGGTCGCCTCGATGCGGTCGAGCAGCTGGTTGACGCGTTCAGTGAGCCGCTCGTCCTCACCAACCAGCGCCTCGCCGGTCAGCACGCGCGTCATCCCCGGGTTCTTCGCGGCGAAATTGAGCATCGTCAGCGCGATCGTGCGCGCTTGCAGCACGCCGTTCGGCTCCTTTGCGACGATCTGGTTGACCAGTCCGAACAGCGCCTGCTCGATGAACTCGATCAGCCCTTCGTACATCTTCGCCTTGCTGGCGAAATGCCGGTAGAGGGCGGCTTCCGACACGTCGAGCCGGGCCGCGAGCGCGGCGGTCGTGATTTTCTCGGGTTTCGGCGCCTCGAGCATCGCGGCGAGCGTCTGCAGGATCATCACGCGCCGCTCGCCCGGCTTCGGGCGCGGGCGCGACGGTGTGGCCTGGTCTTCCGTTACGGCTTGGTCCTGCGGGTAAGTCGGCTGCATTTCTGTCGCCCCGATCGTGTGCCCAGTCGGAGCGATTTTAACGAACGAATGCGCTGGTCGACATAATGCGGGCGGCCGATGTTCGGCAGATGGCCGGGCAGGTGGCCGGTGATCCACACGGTGCCGATGCCGAGGCGCTTGTAGTGCTTCAGGTGGCTGCGCGTGTCTTCGACGAGGATCGCGTCGGCCAGCCGCGCATGCGCGGCGCGCAAAGTCCGGCGCAGCATCGTGTGGTCGGGCTTCGCGCGCCACGTGCGGCGGTCGCGCATGTGCTCGATCGCGATCACGCGCTCGAACAGCCGCTCGATGCGCAGCTCGCGCAATACCGCGCGCGCATAGTTCTCGGGCGCGTTGGTCAGCACGAACTTGCGGCCCGGCAGCGCGGCGATGATGTGCGCTAGACCACGCTCGGCGCGCAGCATCGCGGGCAGGTCGGAGAACGTGTGGACCACCCGCAGGAAGTCGTGCGGATCGATCGGGTGATGGCGCGCGAGGCCGAGGAGCGCCGCGCCGTAGCGCTGCGTGTAGCCGGTGCGCAGGCGGTCGGCTTCGGCGCGCCCGACGTGGAGCGCGTCGATGATGTACTGCGTCATCGCGCGGTTGATCTCCGGAAAGATCGCGTGCGAGGCGTGATGCAGCGTGTTGTCGAGATCGAACAGCCAGACCGGCGCGCCGGCGCGCGGCCGGCTGCGGGAGATGCGCCGGCGTCGCAGCGACGCCGGCAGGTCGAGGCGGGTGGGCGGGCGGCGCGCGCTCAATGCGAGCGGATCATCGTGCCGAACGGCTGCTCGGTCAGGATCTCCAGCAGCACCGAGTGCTCGATCCGGCCGTCGACGATGTGCACCGACTTCACGCCGCTCTTCGCCGCGTCGAGCGCCGACGCGATCTTCGGCAGCATGCCGCCCGAGATCGTGCCGTCCTCGAACAGCGCGTCGATCTCGCGTGCGGACAGGTCGGTCAGCAGGTTGCCGTCCTTGTCCATCACGCCGGGGATGTTGGTCATCATCAGCAGCTTCTCGGCGTTCAGCACCGTGGCGAGCTTGCCGGCGACGAGGTCAGCGTTGATGTTGTACGAGAGACCATCCTCGCCGAAGCCGATCGGCGAGATCACCGGGATGAACGCGTCGTCCTGCAGCGCCTTCACGACTGCCGGGTTGATCGCCTCGACTTCGCCGACCTGGCCGATGTCGATGTACTGGCCCGGGTTGTCACGGTCCGGCATCAGCAGCTTGCGCGCGTGGATGAGGCCGCCGTCCTTGCCCGTCAGGCCCACCGCATGGCCGCCGAAGTGGTTGATCAGCATCACGATGTCCTGCTGCACTTCGCCGCCGAGCACCCATTCGACGACTTCCATCGTCTCTTCGTCGGTGACGCGCATGCCCTGGATGAAAGTGCCGGCCTTGCCGATCTTCTTCAGCGCGTGATCGATCTGCGGACCGCCGCCGTGGACGATCACCGGATTGATGCCGACCAGTTTCAGCAGGATCACGTCGCGCGCGAAGCCTTGCTTGAGCCGCTCTTCCGTCATCGCGTTGCCGCCGTATTTGATCACCACGGTCTTGCCGTGGTAGCGGCGGATGTACGGCAGCGCTTCGGCGAGGATTTCTGCTTTCAGCGTGGGGGCGATCTGCGAGAGGTCGATGGGCTCGGACATGGCGGCGGCTCTGGCTGGGAACGGTTGAAACAGGCCGAATTGTACAGGAGTGGCGCAGCGCAGCATCGGGTTTTTGGGCTGGCCGGACGGCGGATCGCACGGGGCGGGCGCCTCGCGCGGCGGCCCGCCGGCCATGGCGCGGCGCCCCGCGGCGGCGGCGCGGGCGGGGTGGGGCGCGCGCGCGTCCGGACGGGTATTTGCGGGACGCATCGGCCGGATGGCCGACATGCAAAATCCGTCCATCGCGCTATGCTTGTCGCGTGGGGCACCTTCATGCCCGCTTCCGCGATTGAGCCATGACCGATTCCGCCGCCGACGCCCGTTCGACCCCGCACCGCGCGCGCTGTCCGCGCTGCGGGCGGAGCTTCGACTGCGGCGCCCGCACGCAGCCGTTCGAGTGCTGGTGCGCGTCGATGCCGACCCTGCCCGGCAGCGTGCCGCCGGCCGCCGGTACGCGCTGCCGCTGCCCGGAGTGCCTCGCCGACGAGATCGCGCAGCGCATGGCCGGTGCGGCCGGCTGATGGTGCGGGCGCGTGCAACCCGACGCGACGCCGGCTCGCACGGCGGTACCGATCCGGCCCCCGGTAGAGGCGCCGGGCGCTAAACGGGTAAACTGCTCGGATGCAACGAATCACCACCACCGGGCGCGTCAACCTGAGTCACCTGTTCTGGCTGCGCAATCTCGCGATCATCGGCCAGCTTGTGACGATCGGCGTCGTGCAGACCTATTTCGGCGTGCATCTGCCGTTGCCGGCGATGCTGATGGTCATCGCGCTCGAAATCGTTTTCAACGCGCTGACCTGGGTGCGCGTGCTGCGTGCGCGGCCCGAAACCAGTTTCGAGCTGCTCGGCCAGCTGTGGGTCGACCTCGGCGCGCTGTCGGCGCTGCTGTTCCTGTCGGGCGGTACGACCAACCCGTTCGTGTCGCTGTACCTGCCGTCGCTCGCGATCGCGGCGGCCGTGCTGCCGTGGCACCTGATGATCTGGCTCGCGGCGTTCGCGGTCGCGTGCTACGCGGCGCTCGGCTTCGATTCGGTGCCGCTCAACATGGATAACCCGGCGAACCTGTTCGACTACTACCGCACCGGGATGTGGGCGAACTTCATGGTCAGCGTCGGGCTGATCGCGTGGTTCGTCGCGCGCATGTCGAACGCGCTGCGCCAGCGCGATTCAGCGCTCGGCGAAGCGCAGGCGCACCTGCTGCGCGACGAGCGGGCGGTCGCGCTCGGCGTGCAGGCCGCCACCGTCGCGCACGAGATGGGCACGCCGCTGTCGACCATCGCGATGCTCGCGGAAGAGTTGCGCGACGCGGCACGCGCCGATCCGGGGCTGGCGCGCTACGAGGCCGACCTGAAGGTGCTGGAAGAACAGATGACGCTCTGCACGTCGGCGCTCGCGCGCTTGCGCAGCCGCGCGAGCGCACCGGCGAGCCGCCAGCCGGTGGACGACTGGCTCGACACGTTCGTCGAGCACTGGCGCCTGCGGCATCCGCACGTGCAGTTCGAACTGCTCGGCGCGCGCCCGTCGGGCGTCGCGCTCGACGACACGGTCGCGGCCGGCCAGATCCTGACGATCCTGCTCGACAACGCCGCGCGGGCGAGCCCGCATCGCGTGACGCTGGCCGCGAAGCTCGCACACAACGAGCGGACGGCCGACCGGATCGAATTCGAAGTATGCGACGACGGCCCGGGCATTCCGGCCGCGTTGCGCGAATCGCTCGGCGCGATGCCGGTCGACAGCACGCAGGGCGGGCACGGGGTCGGCCTGTACCTTGCTTTCAGTGCGGCCGTGCGCCTCGGCGGTGAGATCGAGCTGTCCGATGTCACGCCACGCGCGGCGGGCGGCAACGGGCGCGCCGGTGGCGGCGCGAACGGTCACGCCGCGGCTGCGGCGGGCCAGCGCACGACCGAACGAGCGGCAGCCACGCCGGACAGCCGTCCAGCCGGCGCGCCGGGCCGCGGCACGCGCGCGGTGCTGCGCCTGCCGGTGGCGCGCATCGCGGCGCCGGCCGCCTCAACCAACACGTAGACGGAGAAACCACATGAGCGAGAACAATTTCCTGGTGATCGACGACAACGAGGTGTTCGCGGGCACGCTCGCGCGCGGCCTCGAGCGCCGCGGCTACGCGGTCCAGCAGGCGCACGACAAGGAGGCGGCGCTGCGGCTCGCGGCCGGCGGCAAGTTCCAGTTCATCACCGTCGACCTGCATCTCGGCGAGGATTCGGGCCTGAGCCTGATCGCGCCGCTGTGCGACCTGCAGCCCGACGCGCGGATCCTCGTGCTGACCGGCTACGCGAGCATCGCGACCGCCGTGCAGGCCGTGAAGGAAGGCGCCGACAACTATCTCGCGAAGCCCGCGAACATCGAGTCGATCCTGGCCGCGCTGCAGACCAACGCCAGCGAAGTGCAGGCCGACGAGGCGCTCGAGAATCCGGTCGTGCTGTCGGTCGACCGGCTCGAATGGGAGCACATCCAGCGCGTGCTCGCCGAGAACAACAACAACATCTCGGCAACCGCGCGCGCGCTGAACATGCACCGCCGCACGCTGCAGCGCAAGCTCGCGAAGAAGCCGGTGCGCCAGTAAGCGGCGCGGCGCCGTCGGCCGGCCGCACCAACGAAAACGGGCGGCCCGCCGGGCCGCCCGTTTCGCATTCGACGCCGCGCGTTACAGCACGTAGCGCGACAGGTCTTCGTCCTGCGACACCTCGCCGAGCGCACGGTCGACATACTGTGCATCGATCATCACGCGCTCGCCGGCGTGGTTGCCGGCCGAGAACGACACTTCCTCGAGCAGCTTCTCGATCACCGTGTACAGCCGGCGCGCGCCGATGTTCTCGGTCTTCTCGTTGACCGCATACGCGATCTCGGCGAGGCGGCGGATGCCGTCTTCCGCGAACTCGAGCTGCACGTCTTCCGTTGCGAGCAGCGCCTGGTACTGCTTGACGAGGCTCGCATCGGTCGCGACGAGGATTGCCTCGAAATCCTTCACCGACAGCGAGTCGAGCTCGACGCGGATCGGAAAGCGGCCCTGCAGTTCGGGAATCAGGTCGCTCGGCTTCGCGAGGTGGAACGCGCCGCTCGCGATGAACAGGATGTGATCGGTCTTCACCATCCCGTACTTCGTGTTGACCGTCGTGCCTTCGACGAGCGGCAGCAGGTCGCGTTGCACGCCCTGGCGCGACACTTCGCCGCCGCTGCCTTCGTTGTTGCGCGACGTGATCTTGTCGATCTCGTCGAGGAACACGATGCCGTTCTGCTCGACGTTCTGCACGGCCTTCGTCTTCACTTCCTCGTCGTTGAGCATCTTCGCCGCTTCCTCGTCGGTCAGCAGCTTCAGCGCCTCCTTGATCTTCACCTTGCGGCGCTGCTTCTTGCCGCTGCCGAGGTTCGAGAACATCGAGCGGATCTGCTCGGTCATCTCTTCCATCCCCGGCGGTGCCATGATGTCCATGCCGGCCGACGGCTGCTCGATGTCGAGCTCGACTTCCTTGTCGTCGAGCTGGCCTTCGCGCAGGCGCTTGCGGAAGGTCTGGCGCGTCGCGTTGTTGTCGTCGTTCGCGTGATCGGCGTTGCCGCCGAAGCCGACCGCGCGCGGTTGCGGCAGCAGGATGTCGAGGATGCGGTCTTCCGCCTGGTCGGTCGCCTTGCTGCGCACCTTGCGCATCTCGGATTCACGCGTCTGCTTGACCGAGATCTCGATCAGGTCGCGCACGATGCTGTCGACGTCACGGCCGACGTAGCCGACTTCGGTGAACTTGGTCGCTTCGATCTTGATGAACGGCGCGTCGGCGAGCTTCGCGAGGCGGCGCGCGATTTCGGTCTTGCCGACGCCCGTCGGCCCGATCATCAGGATGTTTTTCGGCGTGATTTCCTGGCGCAGCGGGTCGGCGACCTGCTGGCGGCGCCAGCGGTTGCGCAGCGCGACCGCGACGGCCTTCTTCGCCTTGGCCTGGCCGATGATGTGCTTGTCGAGTTCCGAGACGATCTCGGCAGGGGTCATGGTGCTCATGGTGCGGTCCTTACTCGATCGTTTCGATGATGCGGTTGTGGTTCGTGTAGATGCACATGTCGCCGGCGATCTCGAGCGACTTCTCGACGATCTCGCGCGGCGACAGCGCGGTGTTCTCCGCGAGCGCGCGGGCCGCGGCCTGTGCGTACGCGCCACCCGAACCGATCGCGCAGATGCCGCCTTCCGGATCGAGCACGTCGCCGTTGCCGGTGATCACGAGCGTGGTGGTCGCATCGGCCGTGATCAGCATCGCCTCGAGGCGGCGCAGCATCCGGTCGGTGCGCCAGTCCTTCGCGAGCTCGACGGCCGCGCGGGTCAGGTTGCCCTGGTGCTTTTCGAGCTTCGCCTCGAAACGATCGAGCAGCGAGAACGCATCGGCGGTGCCGCCCGCGAATCCGACCAGTACCTGGTTGTTGTAGATCCGCCGCACTTTCCGCGCGCCACCCTTCATGACGATGTTGCCGAGGGTTACCTGGCCGTCGCCGCCGAGCGCGACCTTGTCGCCGCGCCGGACCGAAACGATGGTCGTGCCGTGAAATTGCTCCATCTGCGTTCCTTGAGAAAAACGGGGAAGAGTCGGGCGGCGCGTGGCGCCGCCGCTTGCATCGCAGTGCACCGGGGAGCGGCCCGGCGCGCGTCCGTTTCATTTTAGGGCGGGCGCCGGGATATCAAGAGGCGGGAGGCAAATCGGTCCGGATGGGAACCGGTGCCGGAAAACAAAAAGCGCGCGGCAGGCCGCGCGCTTTCGGGAAGCAGCGTGTCGGAGCGGAACGCCGCTCGATCAGTCGCCGAACAGCTTCTGGCGCAGCTCGCGGCGCTCTTGCGCCTCGAGCGACAGCGTGGCCGTCGGGCGCGCGAGCAGGCGCGGGATGCCGATCGGTTCGCCGGTTTCCTCGCACCAGCCGTAATCGCCGGAGTCGATGCGGGCGAGCGACTGCTGAACCTTCTTGAGGAGCTTGCGTTCGCGATCGCGCGTACGCAGCTCGAGCGCGTGCTCTTCCTCGATCGTCGCGCGATCGGCGGGGTCGGGCACGATCACCGTCTCGCGCAGGTTCTCGGTCGTCTGGCCTGCATTCTTGAGGATGTCCGCCTGCAACTGTTCGAGCCGATTTTTGAAGAAGGCGAGCTGATCCTCATTCATGTAATCCTTGTCGCTCATCTTCAGGATTTCGGCTTCGGTCAAGAGTTTCTTCGTCATCTGCTTGCTTCTTCAATGTGCGGCAAATCAGCAGATATTGCCTGCACTTTGGGATTACCCGCAACTGCGCTTGCAATCATTTGCGATTTGCCGCCGCGGGGCCGAAAGCCTCTGGAAAACCGGTTCTCAAATACCAGGATAGGCCTGGCGCGGATTTGCGCGCGCGGCGAACCGGTGCTGCGCGGCAGATCACATCGGCCGCGGCCGGGTGGCGGATGGGCGATCCGGCGCGGTTGCGATGCCCGGGTAATGGTTCAGCAAGAACCGGGCCTGTTATTGCCGTACTCCAGCGGGCACGTATTGTAACTGAATCGCAAGCGGGCGCCGTATCGGGTCGATCCCCGTCGGCTGCGCCAATATCTAGAAAATATAACGCGCAAATCGCGAAAAAGCGATGACGGCGAAACCCTTCCCGGAAAAGGCGCCGCGTGACGGCCGCGGCCGCCCGCGAAGGCGGCCGCCCGGAAGGCGCGTGGCGCCGGCCTGGACGCTCAGGCGAGGCAGGCGTCGAGGCCGTCGGTGATCAGGTCCTGCGGCAGGTCGACGCCGATGAACACCATCTTGTTGGTCTTCTTCTCGACCGGCAGCCACTTCGCGGCGAGGTCGCTGCCCATCATCTGGTGCACGCCCTGGAACACGACCTTGCGGTCGACGCCCTTCATGTACAGCACGCCCTTGTAGCGCAGCATCCGTTCGCCGTAGATCTGCAGGATGCCGCCGAGGAAGTCCTCCAGCTTGTTCGGGTCGAACGGGCGGTCGTTGCGGTACACGAACGACTTGATCTTGTCGTCGTGGTGCGCGTGGTGGTGATGGCCGTGGTCGTGATCGTGCGCGCATTGACCGTGATCGTGGTCGCAATGCGCGTGATCGTGATCATGGTCGTGATCGTGGTGATGGTGCGCGTGATCGTCCTCGGCGAGGAAGTCCGGGTCGATCTCGAGCTTCGCGTTCAGGTTGAAGCCGCGCAGGTCGAAGATTTCCTTGATGTCGGCTTCGCCGAAGTTGACGACCTTGATCGTCGCCTTCGGGTTCATGTGCATCAGGCGGTGCTTGAGGTCGGCCACCGTCTGGTCGTCGACCAGGTCCGACTTCGTGATGAACAGGCGGTCGGCGAAGCCGACCTGGCGCTGCACCACTTCGTGCTCGTCGAGCTGCGCGTCCGCGTGCTTCGCGTCGACCAGCGTGATGACCGCGTCGAGCAGGAAATCGTCGGCGATCTCGCTGTCGATGAAGAAGGTCTGCGCGACGGGGCCCGGGTTCGCGAGGCCGGTGGTTTCGATCACGATGCGGTCGAAGTCGAGCTTGCCTTCGCGCTTCTTCGCGGCCAGATCGCCGAGCGCGCGTGCGAGGTCGCCGCGGATCGTGCAGCAGATGCAGCCGTTGCTCATCTGGATGATCTGCTCGTTCGTGTCCTGAACGAGGATTTCGTTGTCGATGTTCTCTTCGCCGAATTCGTTCTCGATCACGGCGATCTTCATGCCGTGCTGTTCGTTCAGGATGCGCTTGAGCAGCGTCGTCTTGCCGCTGCCGAGGAAGCCGGTAAGGATGGTGACGGGAGTGGCCATGTCGGTCGCCTGTGGTTCGTGAATCGGGGTCAAAACCAGGATGTGTGCGTCGCGCCGTCGACTCGCGAGCCGGGGCGCACAACCATCCATTGAAACATACCTGTCAAGCCCTCGCCCGTCGTCCGGACGACGGGCTCGAGCGCGGGCCCGCCACCGGGGCAGGGCCGGCGGACGCGGGTGTGCGCGTAGATCGGGGCGATCAGACGATTTGCAACAGCAGGCCCTTCAGATATTCGCCTTCCGGGAATGCGGCGAGCAGCGGGTGATCGACGCCCGCGCCGAGCCGCTTCAGGATGCGTGCGTCGACCTTCGCGTCGGCCGCCGCGCCCGCGACGATCTTCTGGAACAGGTCCATGTCGATCGCACCCGAGCACGAGTACGTGAACAGCAGGCCGCCCGGACGCAGCAGCTTGAAGCCGCTCAGGTTGATGTCCTTGTACGCGCGCGCTGCGCGATCGACGCTGTCGCGGGTCGGTGCGAACTTCGGCGGATCGAGCACGATCAGGTCGAAACGCTCGCCTTCGTCGACGAGGCGGCGCAGCGTCTTGAACGCGTCGGCGTCGAGCCAGGTCGCGCGCTCGGCGTCGAAGCCGTTCGCCACGACGTTCTGCTGCGCGAGCGCGAGCGCATCGCCCGACGAGTCGATCGACACGACGCGCTTCGCACCGCCCTTGAGCGCCGCGAGCGAGAAGCCGCCGGTGTAGCAGAAGCAATTGAGCACGTCGCGGCCGTCCGCGTATTGCGCGACGAGCGCGCGGTTGTCGCGCTGGTCGACGTAGAAGCCCGTCTTGTGGCCGTTCGGCACGTCGACGTGATACCGCACGCCGTTTTCGTTCGCGATCAGCGTCGCGGGCGGTGCGTCGCCGGCGAGCACGCCGGTGGTCTGCTCGAGTCCTTCCTTGTCGCGGATCGACACGTCCGAGCGTTCGTACACGTTCGGGCAGCCGCTCGCGCCGCTGAGCGCCGCGACGATCGCGTCCTTCCACGCTTCGACGCCCGCGGCCATGAACTGGCACACGAGCTGGCCGCGCGGCGCGGCGCCCGGTTCGGCGGTGTCCGCGATGTAGTAGTCGACGATCAGCCCCGGCAGCCCGTCGGCTTCGCCGAACACGAGCCGCACCGCGCCCGTGCCCGACACCATCGTCGTGCGGTGCGCGACCGCGCGCTGCACGCGGCGCTTGAAGAATGCATGATCGATCGGCTCGTTCTCGTCGAAGCTCCAGACGCGCACGCGAATCTGCGACTGCGGGCTGTAGGCGCCGCGCGCGAGGAAGCGGCCGTCGTGCGCGCGCACGACCACGGTCGCGCCCGGCGCGGGCTTGCCGTCGACGCGGTCGATCGCATTGGCATAGACCCACGGATGCCGGCGCAGCAGCGACTTTTCCTTGGACGGTTTGAGCGTGATGGTTTGCATGATCGGATCGAAAAGGGCCGCGGACGGCGCCGGCCGTTGCCGGTCGCCGCGCGCGGCGGGTCATACGGGACGCGCGTCAGTCGCGCTTCTTCGCGCGCGGATGCGCGCTGTCGTAAATCTTCGCGAGATGCTGGAAGTCGAGCGACGTGTAGACCTGCGTCGCGGCGACGCTCGCGTGGCCGAGCAGTTCCTGCACCGCGCGCAGGTCGCCGCTCGACTGCAGCACGTGCGTCGCGAACGAATGGCGCAGCACGTGCGGGTGGACATTGGCGGGGATGCCCGCGGCGAGCGCCGCGCGCTTCACGCGGTCGCGCACGACGCCCGGCGCCATCCGGTTGCCGCGCACGGACACGAACAGCGGATGCGGATCGTGCTTCACGAATTCGCCGCGCACCGCGAGCCACGCGTTCAGCGCGTCGATCGCCTTGCGGCCGACCGGCACCTTGCGTTCCTTGTTGCCCTTGCCGCGCACGGTGACTTCGGCTTCGGCGAGGTCGAGCCAGCCGGCCGAGCGGTAGCCGTCGGCCTGCGTGTACATGACGTCGAGCCCGACCAGTTCGGCGAGGCGCAGCCCTGACGAATAGAACAGTTCGAGGATCGCGTGATCGCGGATGCCCTCGGTCGTGCCGGCGAGCGGCGCGTCCATCAGCGCCGATGCGTCGTCGACCGACAGCGCCTTCGGCAGGGTTTTGGGGCGCTTCGGCGCGCGCACCGCGGCGACCGGGTTCGCGGGCATCTCGATGCGCTGCGCGAGCCAGCGGTAGAACGCGCGCCATGCGGACAGGCGGTGCGAGATCGAGCGCGCGGACAGTCCGCCCGCATGCGCGCGCGCGACCGCGCCGCGCATGTCGGCGGCCGTCAGCGCGTCGAGCGGGCGGCCGGCGGCGAGCTTCTTCAGTTCGTCGAGTTCGTGCGTGTACGCACGCAGCGTGTGTTCCGACAACTGCCTGACGTGCTTCAGGTTCGACAGGTAGGCGGCGATCGGATCGTCGGTCATTGCGGGCGGAGCGTTCAGTGCGGCAGCAGGCGCGTGAGCGCGGCGCTCGCGAGCGTCGCGATCTGCGCGAGGAAGTCGGTCGCCATCCCGTCGTGGAAGCGGCGCGGATCGGGCGAGCCGAGCACGAGCAGGCCGAAAGCGGGCGCATCGGTGCCGGCGAGCGGCGCGCGCAGCGCGAGCAGCGCGACCGACGTGGCCGCGCCGTCGCCGGCCGGCGCGGCTTCGGCGCCTTCCGCTGCAGTCGCGGCCGGTGCCGCGAGCGCGGGCGCGAGCCACTGGGCGGCTTCGAAGCCGGTGTTCGCGCCGCAGTACGGCGTCGACAGCCCGTTCGTGAACAGGCGCACTTCCTCGCCGACCTGGCGCGCGAAATCGGCCTGCGCGTAGGTGTCGGCGACATCCCACACGCGCAGCGCCGTTTGCGGCACGTCGAACACGTCGGCGATGCCTTCGGCGATCGTGCGCGGCAGCGCGTACGGGTCGCGTTCCGCGATCACGCGCGCGGTCCAGCGGCTGAACTTCGCGGACAGGCTGTCGTTCTCGTGGCCGTAGCGCACGAGTTCGGCGAGCCGGCGCTCGAGATGCTTGTTCTTGTCGCGCAGCATCTCCATCTGCCGCTCCTGCAGCGAGATCGCGGCCTTGCCGTGCGGGTTCGCGAGGCGGATCGTCGCGAGCAGTTCCGCGTGCTGCGCGAAGAATTCGGGATTGGCGAGCAGGTAGTCGGCGACTTCGCGATCGTTCATGTGGCTGGCGCGTTCAGTTATCAAGGACGTTGCAGGGTCAGACGTTCAGGTCGATCTCGCCTTCGAACACGGTCGCGGCGGGCCCGGCCATCATCAGCGCGGCGGCTTCGTCGCGCGCGCCGCCCCAGCCGATCGTCAGCGTGCCGCCGTGCGTGTGCACGGTCACGGGCGAATCGAGCAGGCCGCGCCGGATGCCGGCCGCCACCGCCGCGCACGCGCCGGTGCCGCACGCGAGCGTCTCGCCCGCGCCGCGCTCGTACACGCGCAGCTTCACCTCGTTGCGCGACACGATCTGCATGAAGCCGGCGTTCACGCGCTGCGGGAAGCGGGCGTGGCGCTCGATCAGCGGGCCTTCCACCAGCACGGGATACGCTTCGGTGTCGTCGACGACCTGCACCGCGTGCGGGTTGCCCATCGACACCGTCGAGATCCAGCGCGTCGCGCCGCCGACGTCGAGCGGCCACAGCGTGTCGTTGCCCTCGCTCCGGCCGTCGAGCCCCGCTGCATTGAACGGCACCTGCGCCGGCGCGAACACGGGCGCGCCCATGTCGACGACGACTTCGCCGTTGTCCTGCATCGTCAGCGTGATCAGGCCCTTCATCACCTGCACGCGCACGCTGCGCTTGTCGGTCAGGCCGCGGTCGCTGACGAACTTCACGAAGCAGCGCGCGCCGTTGCCGCAGTGTTCGACCTCGCCGCCGTCGCAATTGAAGATCCGGTACTTGAAATCCGCGCCGTCGACGGTCGGTTTCTCGACGAGCAGCAACTGGTCGGCGCCGATGCCGAAGTGTCGGTTGGCGAGCGCGCGCACTTGCGCGTCGGTGAGCGGCGGCAACGCGCGCGAATAGCCGTCGAGCACGACGAAGTCGTTGCCCGCGCCGTGCATCTTGGTGAACGAGAGTTTCACTGGGTCCGGAATTCCATGGCGAACAAGGCGGTCGGCACGACGGACGCGGCGTGCCGCCATCCCGGGCGGCCTCGTTCGTCGTGCAGATCTCAACCGCAAATGATACATGCAGCCGACAGGGGCGTCCTGCGCGGGCGGGGGCCGGACGTCGTTTGAGTGTCGGAGCGGAACGAGGTCGGCCGATCGGCTGACTGGTTGCGCGGACCGTGAGTGGGCAGATTGAGGTGGTGCGATAGGGCGAGCGTTGCCAGGACAGGTGAATCCGGTGGCACGCGTCCCGCCGTTGCCGGCGCACGGGATGAGCCGCGTGCGTGTTTTCGTACCGGTCAAATTGACAAATCAATCAGGCGATTCGTATAGTCTGGCTATACGCCATGCGGGCCATGCCATCGACATCGCACTCGAGTGTGGGAGGCCCATGATCAAGTCATGGCAGCACAAGGGGCTGGAAGCGTTTTTCACGAACGGGAGCAGGGCCGGCATCCGGCCGGATCATGCGCCGAGGCTGCGGCGCCAGCTTGCCCGTCTCGACATGGCGAGCCAGCCGCTCGACATGAACGTACCGGGCTGGCGCTTGCATGGCCTCGCCGGCGGGCTGGAGGGTTACTGCTCGGTGAGCGTGAGCATCAACTGGCGCCTGACGTTCAGGTTCGAGGGCCCTGATGTCGTTCTGGTCAACTATCAAGACTATCACTGAGGTCATTCAACGCCATGACTCGCATCTTCAATCCGCCCCATCCGGGCGAGGCGCTGCGCGACGATGTCTTGCCGGCGCTCGGCCTGACCGTCACCGAGGCCGCCGCGCAGCTCGGCGTCACGCGCGCGGCGCTGTCGCGCATCCTGCACGGCCACGCCGGCATCTCGCCTGAAATGGCACTCCGTCTCGAGGCATGGCTGGGCGAGGAAAACGGCGGGAAGGCGGATCTGTGGCTCGCGCAGCAGTCGGCCTACGATCTCTGGCAGGCGCGTGCGAAAGGCGTGCCGAAGGTGGCGAGGGTGCAGCGGGCGCGCGCGTGACGGCGCGCCCGCGGGTTCGGCTCAGTAGAGGCTCGGCTCGCCGGGCGGGCGCGTCTTGAAGCGCTTGTGGACCCAGTAATACTGCTCCGGCATCAGCGGAATCTGCTCCTCGAGGAATTCGTTCATCCGCCGCGCGTCGAGATCGTCGTCGCCGGTCGGGTAGTGATTCCACGGCTTGAACACCTTCAGCCGGTAGCCCTTGTAGTTCGGCAGCACCTCGCCGATGAACGGCACGACCTGGGCGCGGCCCGTCTTCGCGAGCCGGCCGACGGCCGTCAGCGTGCACGCGGGCACGCCGAAGAAGGGGACGAACGTCGAATTGCGCAGGCCGTAGTCCATGTCCGCGCCGAGCATCACCGGCTTGCGGTCGCGCAGCCAGCGCAGCACGACGCGCGCGCTGTCCGCACGGCCGACCATCTCGGCGTCGAAACGCCCGCGCGCCTTCTTCGCCTCTTCCTCGAGCACGTCATTCGAGAACGGCTGGTACAGCGATCCGCAGCGACGCTGCAGCGAACGGTTCAGCCAGATCGAGCCGGCTTCGATCCCGACGAAATGCAGGCCGAGGAACAATGTCGGGGGCAGATCGGGATCGGTGAGATCGACCGCGCTGTCGACCTGGATCAGCTTCGCGAGCTTGCGCTCGGAGCCGAACCACTGGACGCTGCGCTCGACGTAGCTGCGGATCGCATGGCGGAAATGCCGGCCCGCCACTTCCTCGCGCCGTTCGTCGCTCCAGTCGGGGAAGCAGAGTTTCAGATTGGTATGTACGATGCGCTTTCGCCGGCTGGGAATCTGGTACAGCAGCCAGCCGAGGCCGTCGCCGAACCGTGCGGTCAAGCCGTACGGCAGCAGGGCGAGCAGCTTCAGCAAGCCGATGGCGAGGTGCGTGCCGAGGCGGCCTAGCATGCGGAATCTCCGTGGGGCCGGCTGGCCGGCACGTTGCGAACAGGGGGGTAGGACAGCGGACGATGCAGCACGTGTGGCGCTCTGTGACAATTCACGAAAGCCGCTATAATACGGGCTTCGCCGAGTTAACTGACAACTTGCGGGGCGAAGCCGGCTGGCGCGAAGCGCGCTGCCCGGTCCTGGTAATCCGCTAAAGCGTCGCCGCTTCAGGCCCAACGAAGCTGGCTACGTGAAACCAACCGTAACCACACAGGAGCCTGAAAAAGTGGCAAACGATTATCTCTTCACGTCCGAATCCGTCTCCGAAGGCCATCCGGACAAGGTCGCGGACCAAATCTCGGACGCGATTCTCGACGCCATCCTCGAGCAGGA
Source organism: Burkholderia sp. Bp9140 (assembly GCF_003853425.1). Taxonomy (NCBI): domain Bacteria; kingdom Pseudomonadati; phylum Pseudomonadota; class Betaproteobacteria; order Burkholderiales; family Burkholderiaceae; genus Burkholderia; species Burkholderia sp. Bp9140. Next base: position 88,261 of record NZ_QTPQ01000028.1, on the reverse strand, counting down.
CAAATATTCCCGCGTAGCGGCCGAAACGCTGTGCAACACGGGTCTCGTCGTGCTGGCTGGTGAAATCACCACGACGGCCAACATCGATTACATCCAGATCGCGCGCGACACGATCAAGCGCATCGGCTACGACAACACCGACTACGGCATCGACTACAAGGGTTGCGCGGTGCTCGTCGCGTACGACAAGCAGTCGCCGGACATCGCGCAAGGCGTCGACCGCGCACATGACGACAACCTCGATCAAGGCGCGGGCGACCAGGGCCTGATGTTCGGTTACGCGTGCGACGAAACGCCGGAACTGATGCCGCTGCCGATCTATCTGTCGCACCGTCTGGTGGAGCGCCAGGCCAGCCTGCGCCGCGACGGCCGCCTGCAGTGGCTGCGTCCGGACGCGAAGTCGCAGGTGACGGTCCGCTACGTCGACGGCCGCCCGGATTCGATCGACACCGTCGTGCTGTCGACGCAGCACGCACCGGACATCGAACTGCCGGCGCTGCGCGAAGCCGTGATCGAGGAAATCATCAAGCCGACGCTGCCGGCCGACCTGATCAAGGGCGACATCAAGTTCCTGGTGAACCCGACCGGCCGGTTCGTGATCGGCGGCCCGCAGGGCGACTGCGGCCTGACGGGCCGCAAGATCATCGTCGACACGTACGGCGGTGCCGCACCGCACGGCGGCGGCGCGTTCTCGGGCAAGGATCCGTCGAAGGTCGACCGTTCGGCAGCGTATGCCGGCCGCTACGTCGCGAAGAACATCGTCGCGGCAGGCCTCGCATCGCGCGCGCTGATCCAGGTGTCGTACGCGATCGGCGTCGCCGAGCCGACCTCGGTGATGGTCAACACGTTCGGCACGGGCCGCGTGTCGGATGCCGTGATCACGAAGCTCGTGCGCGAGCATTTCGACCTGCGTCCGAAGGGCATCATCAAGATGCTCGACCTGCTGCGCCCGATCTACGAGAAGACGGCAGCGTACGGCCACTTCGGCCGCGAAGAGCCGGAATTCTCGTGGGAAGCAACCGACAAGGCACTCGTGCTGGCCGAAGCGGCAGGCGTGGAGCCGGCGGCACGCGTCGCGTAAACGTCGTCCGCCTGAAACGAAAAACCCCGGCATGCCGGGGTTTTTTTACGCGTGCCGAGCGCCGGCGAGATGACGGCGACCGCGACGATCGTGGCGGGTACTGCCCGCCGGCGCGGTGTCAGCGCGCGCTGAAACCGAACCACCCGTTGCTGGCCGCGAGGCGGCGCGGGCGGTTGATGCGGCGCTGCGGGCCGAGCGTGCGGCGCAGCGCGAGCGCGCGCAGCGACGACGGCTTCTGCAGCAGCGAGCGCAGGCCGGCGCGGCGTGCGAACGCCTGCGCGCTCATCATCGAGAAGAACGCGTGGAACCACGCGCGGATGCCGTCCAGCCGGCTGTGCGCGTGCGTGTGCTCGGCGAGCGCCTGCGTGCGGGCACGATGATGGCGCAGCGGGCGGGCGGGAGCGGACGGCACGACGCGCTTCGCAGCGCGGCTGAGACGGGAAGTCAGACGGAATGGCATGTGAACGATGCTTCGCTTGTATGGATGGCGCCCTTGAAGAGCGCACTGGTATGAACGGCCTCGGATGGCGCAACGGATCTTACCGAAACTCGTCGCGCGCCGCGCCCGCCAGAATTGACAGGCCGCGACAGGCTACAGCGGTTTCATGACCGGCAAAAGTCGCGATAAACCCTTGTGCCGCAAGCGTGTTGCCGCATACCGCCTGTCGCTGAGGCTCGTGCCGCGCCGCACAGTTCCCTTGATCCGGATCAAATCGGCGATTGGCATGCCCCTGCGTACGACAATGGCGCTGTTCGCGGCATCCGGCGCCGATTTACAATCGTCACATTCACACAATAAACGTCTGGCATCCCATGTCGTCTCCATTGCAGTCGGAATCGATCCGCGCGCAAGTCGCGGAATTGCGCGAACGCGGTTTTGTAGTCGCGCGCGGCCTCGTCAGCGACGCGCAGTGCGCGGCGATCAAACGCATCGCAGAGCGCCAGTTGCAGGAAGCGGCGGAGCCGATCGAGTTCGAGGCGGACCTGCGCTACCCCGGTGCACCCGAGTCCAAGCATGCGCCCGGCGGGCATACGGTGCGGCGGCTGCTGGATGCCTACACGCGCGATCCGGCGTTCGCCGAGCGCGCGATCGCGCCCGAAATCGGCGCGTGGATGCGCGAGTATTTCGGCGAGCAGCCGGTGCTGTCGCGCGCGCATCACAACTGCATGATGACGAAGCACCCCGCGTACGGGAGCCTGACGGGCTGGCATCGCGACTTCCGCTACTGGGCGTTCGAGCGTCCGGACATGGTGTCGGTGTGGCTCGCGCTCGGGCCGGAAACGAATGAAAACGGCGCGCTCTGGCTGGTGCCGGGGTCGCACACGGCCGAATTCGGGCCGGAAGCGTTCGACGACGCGAAGTTCTTCCGCAGCGACCTGCCGGAGAACCGCAAGATGATCGACGCGGCAATCTGTCCGCCGCTCCAGACGGGCGACGTCGTGTTCTTCCACTGCAACACGCTGCATTCGGCGGGGCAGAACCGCTCCGACCAGGTGAAGTTCTCGCTCGTCTACACGTATCACGGCGTGAGCAACCGGCCGGTGCCGGGCACGCGTTCGGCGACGAAGCCGGAAGTGCAGTTCTAACCGCGGTTCCGACGGCGATGCAGCCGTATCCGTTGCCCGATGCGGCACGGCGGCCGCACCGGCGGATGAAGAAACGGGCGGCCTGGGCCGCCCGTTGCATTTTGCGCGGCCCGTTCGCGCGCGGCGGGCCGTCGCGAGTCGAGTCGCTGCGCGATCAGCGCTTGTTGCCCGGCATCGCGAGGCCGATCAGGCCGATCAGCGAGGCGACGGCACCGCCGGCGATCAGCAGGATCGTCTTCGTGGCGGGCGAACCGGTGAAGAAGCGCGACACGTTGTCGTTGATCGAATGGAACGACTGGCCGCCGAAATACAGCAGCACGACGCCGCCGACGAGCAGTGCAACCGAGATGACCCGGGACATACCAACCTCGCTGTAACGGTGATTCGAGACGCCGCAGTGTAGGCGACGCGCGCGGCCGCGTCCATGGCCGTGCGTGCTCGTGCCACGTTCGCTACCATAACCGTCGTATGTTTCCTTCGCCGCCGGCGCGCGATGTTCGCGTGCGGCGCGCGTCCCTTCCCCGACGTCCTGACGGAACCGATCCATGGCCTACGAAGCAGCTTCCGAACGTTATGCCGACATGCAATACCGCACCTGCGGCAAATCCGGGCTCCAACTGCCCGCCCTGTCGCTCGGCCTGTGGCACAACTTCGGCGACTCGACGCCGCTCGCGACGCAGCGCGAGATCCTGCGCACCGCGTTCGACCTCGGCATCAATCACTTCGACCTCGCGAACAACTACGGGCCGCCGTACGGCAGCGCCGAAACCAATTTCGGCCGGCTGCTGAAGGAGGATTTCCGGCCGTATCGCGACGAGTTGCTGATCTCGACGAAGGCCGGCTGGGACATGTGGCCGGGGCCGTACGGCAGCGGCGGCGGGTCGCGCAAGTACGTGCTCGCGAGCCTCGACCAGAGCCTGCAGCGGATGGGCCTCGACTACGTCGACATCTTCTATTCGCATCGCTTCGACGCGCACACGCCGCTCGAGGAAACGGCCGGCGCGCTCGCATCGGCCGTGCAGCAGGGCAAGGCGCTGTACATCGGCATCTCGTCGTATTCGGCCGCGAAGACGCGCGAGATGGCCGAACTGCTCGCGCAATACAAGGTGCCGCTGCTGATCCACCAGCCGTCGTACAACATGCTGAACCGCTGGATCGAGGAGGATCTGCTCGGTACGCTCGACGACATCGGTACGGGCAGCATCGCGTTCACGCCGCTCGCGCAGGGGCTGCTGACGTCGAAGTACCTGAACGGGGTGCCGGCCGATGCGCGCGTGAACAAGCCGGGCGGCGGGTCGCTGAAGCAGGATCACCTGAGCGCGGACAACCTCGAGCACGTGCACAAGCTCAACGGCATCGCGCAGCGGCGCGGGCAGAGCCTCGCGCAGATGGCGCTCGCGTGGGTGTTGCGCCATGGCCGCGTGACGTCCGCGCTGATTGGCGCGAGCCGCGCGGAGCAGGTGCGTGAGAACGTCGGCGCGCTGAAGAACCTCGCATTCTCGGCCGACGAACTCGCGGAGATCGATCGCTACGCGACCGAAGGCGGGATCAATCTGTGGGAAAAGCCGTCCACCGATCAGGCGATCTGACCGGCGGCAAGGACAGTCGATACGGGATGCGAACGATCGCATCCGGTATCGGAGCGCAAGCAAGCCGTCGCGTCACAGCGGCGCGACGGGCGCGCAGATGCGTCGCTAGAGCAGCGCAGGCAGGCCTTCGACGAGCAGGACCGCGACGCCGACACCGAGGATGACGCCGAGCACGCGCAGCAGGTTGTGGCGGAATTCGGTTGCGCACGGCACCGCGCCGAGAAATAGCGCTCCGGCCAGCGCCATCGGAATCAACAGGATGAAGTCGCCGATCGTGAAATAGGTCGTCATGCGTGTCTCCATAGTCGCGGGACCAGGCACCCGCGCCGCTTCCCGCCCCATGCCGGGCATTTCTCGTATTGGACCGACCCGATTGCGAGCGGGGCGGATGGTTCGAGTATAGGCAACCCCGTCGCGTTTTTCGCTATCCGAACCATTAAAAGTATGCGGAAAAACCCCCGCGATTCCGCATTTTTCCCGCGAACCGGACGAATGCCTTGCGCAATTCTTTCCCGTTCCTTTCGATTCGCGCGGAAACGTCGTACGTGTTCGATGCGGCCGCCGCACCCGCGGGCGCGGCGGCCCCTCCTTATGCGCGATCGGGTTGCGTGCGAACGGCCGGCGTGCGGAACACGAGCGCAAGCCCCGCGACGATCGCCCCCATGCCGGCGAGCGCGAGCGGCTCGGGCCGGTTGCCGAGCCAGACTGCGTCCATCAGCGTGGTGACGACGGGCACGAGATAGAACAGGCTCGTCACGTTGACGAGATCACCGCGCTGCATCAACCGGTAGAACAGCAGCTGCGCGATGACCGAGATCACGATGCCGAGCCACAGCAGCGACACGACGAACGCCCAGCCGACATCGAGCGAGACCGGCCGGAACGGCAGGATCGCCACGCACAGCACGAGGCCGATCGCGTTCTGCAGCGGCAGCACGTCGGCGGGTGCGGCGCGCACGCGCTTTTGCAGCAGCGAGCCGGCGGTCAGCGCGACGAGCGCCGTGAGCGCGCACGCGACGCCCATGAGCGGCAGGCCGGCGCCGCCCACGCCGCGGCACACGACGAGCGCGAGACCGGCCAGCGACAGCCCGAGCCCCGCGACGCGCATCGGCTGCCAGCGCCGCTCGACGATCGCGAGCGTGAGGATCGGCTGCACGCCGAGGATCGTCGCGAGCACGCCCGGTGCGATCCCGCGATCGAGCGCGAGCAGGTAGAAGATCGAATAGCCGCCCATCATCAGCAGGCCGGTCAGCGCGGCCATGCGCCGTTCGCCGCGCGGCGGCAGCCAGCGGCCGCGCAGGGTGGCCAGGACGAGCAGCACGAGTGACGCGAGCGCGAAGCGCGCGGTGAGAAAGACGAACGCGGATGCGTGACGCAGACCGAGTTCGGCGAAGATCGCGCCGCTGCTCCACAGCAGCACGAAGAGCGACGTCACGCCATGCGCGGCGAGCGCGCGTTTGAACGAAACCATGTGAATCCACCTGTCGAACGGATCGAAACGTTCCATGTCGCGCGCGCGGCAACGCGCCGTGCGTGATCACGCACGAACGGCCGCAAACGGGCGAATGGAAAACGGAAAACGCAAGTTGGCGGGTCAGCCGACGCGAGCCGCCGGCGGGGGCGGCGCGGCGCCGACGAGCGGCGGTGCGACAGGGGGAGGAAGGACCGACGGATGCGCGCACGCCTGCGGCCGCGAGTCGAACTGCGGCCGGGATTTTGCGAGAGCGGACGTGAGCGGATGCATCGTGTCGAAAGGCGCTTGAACGCGGATGAACGTCAAAGGTAACGCAAGGCGGCCATCCCGCGCAACCGGTGGCAAGCCGACGCCGCGCGCCCGACCGTCGGGCGGCGCGATTGCGTTCGACGCCGGCGCCGCCATGCGGCGACCGAGGGCGCGGTTCCGTCGGGTGCGCTCACGCGAAATCGCCGGATGGCCGGGGCAAAGGCCGGACGATACGTGCATTGCGCGATTCGCGTGCATGTCGCATGGCCGGCCGGATTCGGCAGGCAGTCACATTCGACAGGGTATGATGGGGGTATCCGCCCGTGCAAGCGCACGCGCGATGCAGTGGTTGATTGGAGACATTCGACGAATTCGCGGCACTTCACCCGCTTCTTCTTCTTTTCGCGCTTCGATAAACCGTGAACAATGGGATCACGCGCAACACCCCGGCGAGGGCGGCGCGGATCGTGCATTTGCCGGCTCGCCAGCGGGCCGGGTTTCAAGTTTCAAGAGTGGGGAACCATCATGCATGTCGGGTCGATTGTCTGTACTACCCATATCGCGGTGCCGAAGGGCGCGCGCGGCATCGTCCAGCGCGTTCTGGGCGACATGGCCATGGTGACCTGGTACGCGGGCGTGCCGGGCGAGTCGAAGGAACTCAACACCGAGCCGTTCTTTCTCGAGGACCTGATCGACACCGGCGAATCCGTGCTGCCGGCCGGCGCCGCGATCCACTGAGCACGCGCGCCGCACCGGACGCTCGTGTTTCGGCGCGGCTGACGGCACAATGCGGGGCATGAAAGACGTCACTTCCGCCCCTGCTGCTCCCGCCGGCCCGCCGTTCGCCGGCCTCACGCCCGAGTGCGTGCTCGACGCGCTCGACAGTGTGCTGATACCGGCCGGGCTGCGCACCGACGGGCGCCTGCTCGCCCTCAACAGCTACGAAAACCGCGTCTACCAGGTCGGCATCGAAGACGGCCCGCCCGTCGTCGCGAAGTTCTACCGGCCCGCACGCTGGTCGGACGACGCGATCCTGGAAGAGCATGCGTTCGTCGCCGAACTCGCCGCGCGCGAGATTCCGGCGGTGCCCGCGCGCGCGTTCGACGGCCGCACGCTGCACGCGTTCGACGGCTTCCGCTTCTCGATCTTCGAGCGGCGCGGCGGCCGCGCGCCCGATCTCGACCGCAGCGACACGCTCGAATGGCTCGGCCGTTTCATCGGCCGGATTCACGCGGTCGGTGCGACGCAGCCCTATGTCGCGCGTCCGGTGCTCGACATCCGCACGTTCGGCTACGAGCCGCGCGATTACCTGCTCGCGCACGATTTTCTTCCCGACGATGTACGGCCCGCCTACGAGACGGTGGTCGCGCTCGCGCTCGAAGGCGTCGAGGCCGCGTTCGAGCGTGCGGGCGACATCCGCCTGCTGCGCACGCACGGCGACTGCCATCCGAGCAACGTGCTGTGGACCGACGCGGGCCCGCATTTCGTCGACTTCGACGACAGCCGGATGGCGCCCGCGGTCCAGGACCTGTGGCTGCTGCTGCCGGGCGATCGCGACGGCGCGTCGCGCGCGCTCGCGGACCTGCTCGCCGGTTACGAGGATTTCTGCGAATTCGAGCCGCGCGAACTGCATCTGGTCGAAGCGCTGCGCACGCTGCGCTTGATCCACTACGCGGCCTGGCTTGCGCGCCGCTGGGACGATCCGGCGTTTCCGGCCGCGTTCCCGTGGTTCAACACGCATCGCTACTGGGAAGCACGCGTGCTCGAACTGCGCGAGCAGATCGGCGCGATGCAGGAGGGGCCGCTCTGGCCCGTGTGACGGCGCGCGCGGCAGCGTCGCCGCGCGGCATGTTCGGGGCGGGCCGCCGCGCGTTGCGCGCGGCCCCCATCGCTCAGAACTTCAGCATCATTTTGATCACCGCGGCGAAGCGCTTGCCGTAAGGCGGCGCGATCAGCCCGCGGGTGTTCAGGCGCGCCTGCGTGAGCACGGGCTTCATCTTCGAGAACGTCACGAAGCCGTCGTAGCCGTGATACGCACCCATCCCGCTCGCGCCGACGCCGCCGAATGGCAAGCTGCCGCACGCGATGTGCATCAGCGCGTCGTTGACCGTCACGCCACCCGAGATCGTTTCGCGCATCACGCGGTCGATCGTGCCGCCATCCTCGTCGAACAGGTACAGCGCGAGCGGTCGCGGACGCGCGTTCACATACGCGATCGCTTCGTCGAGCCGCTCGTACGGCACGAGCGGCAGCAGCGGCCCGAAGATTTCCTCCTGCATCAGCTGCGACGCGGCGGGCACGTGCGTGAGCGCGCACGGCACGAAGCGGCGCGACGCGGGATCGGACCGTGCGTCCGACAGCGGATGCAGTTGCGCGCCGGCCGCCTGCGCGTCGGTCGCAAGCTGTTGCAGCCGGGCGTAATGGCGCGGCGACACGATCGTCGTGTAGTCGCCGTTGGTCGACAGGTCCGGATACAGCCTCGCGAAGCGCGCCCGCGCGCGTTCGATGAACGCGGCTTCCATCCCGCGCGGCAGCAGCACGTAGTCGGGCGCGATGCAGGTCTGACCCGCATTCAGCGTCTTGCCGCTGATGATTGCGTCGACGGCCGCATCGAAGCGCGCATTCGGACCGACGATCGCCGGCGACTTGCCGCCGAGTTCGAGCGTGACGGGCGTGAGGTTGTCGGCCGCGGCGCGCATCACGTGGCGGCCGACATGCGTCGAACCGGTGAACAGCAGGTGATCGAACGGCAGCGCGCTGAACGCGGCGCCGATCTCGGCATCGCCGTTCACGACCGCGACGTGATCGCGCGAGAAGGTCTTCGCGATCAGCTGCTCGAACAGCGCCGACGTGCGCGGTGTCAGTTCGGACATCTTGATGATCGCGCGGTTGCCGGCCGCGAGCGCGCAGATCAGCGGCCCGGCCGCGAGCAGGATCGGATAGTTCCACGGCACGACGATGCCGACCACGCCGAGCGGCTGCGGCAGCACCTTCGCGCGCGCCGGCCGCAGCCACTTGTTCATCGGCTTGCGGATCGGCTTCATCCAGCGCTTGCCGTGCTTGAGTGCGTCGTCGATCTCTTCCTTCGCCATCCAGATTTCCGACAGCAGCACTTCCTGCTTCGCGCGATGCCCGAAGTCGGCGCTGATCGCATCGGCGAGCGCATCCGCATGATCGATCAGCATCGTGCGCAGCGCGCGCAGGTGCCGCGCACGGGCGTCCCACTCCGGATACGGCGCGCGCAGGTAGGCCGCGCGCTGGTCGCGCAGCAGCGTCGTCAGCGTATCGACCGACGGCAGCGCTTGCGGGGCCAGTTCGGGCAGGTCGTTCTTCATGTCGTCTCCTCCAGTTGGGCGTGGCACGTCGGCCAGCAGTCAGGCCGCACGTACCCGCTCGGCGAGCGTGGCGGGGCGGGTCGGGATGGCGCGCGTCGCGCGGCGCGGGGCCGGATGCGATGCGCGGTCGAAAACAGGGTGCAGCGTGCGGCAAGCGTCGCATCCGCGCGACGGTGCCCGCGTCGGAAAACGGGGTTGCACGGTCCGCGCGTCCGGCCCGATGCGATGTCCGGCCGGTGCGCGACGGCGCGCCGCGGGTGCTTGCGGGCGCACCGAAGCGGGGCCGCGCGAGGCGCGCGGCGACACACGTACCGGCAGGTCGTGCCGCTCACGCGACGCGCCGTCCAAACGGGCGGCGACACGCGGCGTCGTTCGATTTCGACCGGCCGCGCGCACGGTGCCGGCCGTTACTGTCCAGGCATCCGTTTGAAATGAAATGCGGGCCGCGCGCGGTGCGCCCGGACAACCCGGTCGGCCCGCGGCCCGCAGAACGTCGCGCTGCATCGTCGTCTCCCCAGTGTCGCGACAGCGCGGCTTCTGGCGGCCTGTGCATCGCGTCGCATCAATCGATACATCTTAAATTTAGTTCACGCGGGCGTTTAGAGGAATCGCTCTTGAATCGGCTTGCCGCGTGCGTGACGGCCATTCCTACAATGCCCGAACATTACAAGCGGGAGCCGGGCCGCGCCGGGCGCCGTTCATGACACGAAGGAGACGTGACATGCAATACGACTACATCATCGTCGGCGGAGGGTCGGGCGGGTCGAGCCTCGCCAGCCGCCTCGCCGATGCATGCCCCGACGCGACGATCGCGCTGATCGAGGCCGGTTCGCACACGGAGCGCAACCTGCTCGTCAACATGCCGGTGGGGATCGCCGCGCTCGTACCGTTCAAGCTCGGCACGAACTACGGTTACGAGACGGTGCCGCAGCCGGGCCTCGGCGGCCGTCGCGGCTACCAGCCGCGCGGGCGCGGGATGGGCGGCTCGAGCGCGATCAACGCGATGATCTACACGCGCGGCCACCCGGGCGACTACGACGAGTGGGCACAACTCGGCGCGACGGGCTGGGGCTGGCAGGACGTGCTGCCGTATTTCCGCCGCGCGGAAGGCAACGCGCGCGGCGCCGACGCCTGGCACGGCGCGGACGGTCCGCTGACGGTTTCCGATCTGCGCTTTCGTAATCCGTTCTCCGAACGATTCATCCAGGCCGCACATGCGGCCGGCTATCCGCTCAACGACGATTTCAACGGCGCGACGCAGGAAGGCGTCGGCTTCTATCAGGTCACGCATCGCGACGGCTCGCGCTGTAGCGTCGCGCGTGCGTACATCTACGGCCGCGACCGGCCGAACCTGCACGTGATCACCGATGCGACGGTGCTGCGCGTGGGCTTCGACGGCAAGCGCGCGGTCGGCGTCGTGGTGTCGCGCGACGGACGCGTCGAGACGCTCGGCGCGCGTGCGGAAGTGATCCTGTCGGCCGGCGCGTTCAATTCGCCGCAACTGCTGATGTGCTCGGGGATCGGTCCGGCGGAGCAGCTGCGCCGGCACGGCATCGCGGTCGTGCAGGACGCGCCGGACGTCGGCGCCAACCTGATCGACCATATCGACTTCATCATCAACACGCGCGTGAATTCGTCGGAGCTGGTCGGCGTCTGCCTGCGCGGGATCGCGAAGATGACGCCGGCGCTCGCGCGCTATTTCTCGAGCCGCACGGGGATGATGACGAGCAACGTCGCGGAGGCCGGCGGCTTCATCAAGAGCGATCCGTCGCTCGACCGACCGGACCTGCAGCTGCATTTCTGCACGGCGCTCGTCGACGACCACAACCGCAAGATGCACTGGGGCTTCGGCTATTCGCTGCACGTGTGCGCGCTGCGCCCGTTCAGCCGCGGCACGGTCGCCCTCGCGAGCGGCGATGCGCGCGACGCGCCGCTGATCGATCCGCGCTTCTTCAGCGACACGCGCGATCTCGACCTGCTCGTGCGCGGCGCGCAGGCAATGCGCCGGATCCTGTCGCAGGCGCCGCTTGCGTCGCAGGGCGGGCGCGAGCTGTACACGCGGGCGGACCAGAGCGAAGCCGAGCTGCGCGCGACGATCGTCGCGCACGCCGACACGATCTATCACCCGGTGGGCACCTGCCGGATGGGTTCCGATGCGCGCGCGGTCGTGGATCCGCAACTGCGCGTGCGCGGTGTCGAAGGGCTGCGGGTGGTGGATGCGTCGGTGATGCCGACGCTGATCGGCGGGAACACGAATGCGCCGTCGGTGATGATCGGCGAACGCGCGGCGGACTTCATCGTCGCGACGCACCGGGGCGGCGTGCCGCGCGGCGAGGCGGCCGCGACGGTGCACGGCCGCTGAGCGGCGCGATGCTCAGGCGAACGTATCGACGAGGCCCGCGCGGCTCACGGTCGCGGCGGCGGCTGCGGATTGCGCAGCGTCGACCGGTGCGTCGACGGCTGACGATCCGGCGCGTGCGCGCGGCGACGATTGGCCGCCGGCGAAGCGCTGTTGCGGGTTCTGCTGCTGCGAAGCGAAGCCGCCGTCGCTGACGGTCGCGCTGCCCAGGCCGAGCCCGCCCGCTTCCATCGCTTCGCGCAGCTTCGGCAGCGCGGCTTCCACCGCATCGCGCACCTGTGCGTGCTGCGATACGAACAGCGCATGCGCGTGGTTGTCCGCGACACGCAGCACGACCTGCAGCGGGCCGAGGTCCGGCGGGTTCAGCGTCAGCTCGGCGCTCTGCTGGTGCGCGTTCGACAGGAACACGACCTTCTGGCTCAACGCGTCGGTCCAGTCGGCGGTCCCGACATGCGGGGCCAGCACATGCGGGTTGGCCGCGGCGATCGAGCTTGCGGCGGGCGATGCCGGGATGTTTGCTTGTGCAGCTGCCGCAGCCGTCGCGGCGGCTGCGGCCGTTGCGTCGGCAGTCGGGCCGGCGGTTTCCTCGGCGGCCGCGAGTGCGTGCGCGGCGGGCTGGCCGGTTGCGCCGGCCTGCAGCGCCGGTGCGGTGGCTTGCGTGGGCGTCTGCTGCGTCGCGAGCGCGCCTTTCGCGTCGGCGAGCGTGCGGTCGAAGGTCGGGACTGTCGGCGTCAGCGGTGCGGCGGCGGCCGATGCGGATGTCGTCGATGCCGGCGCTGCCGTTGCCGTTGCCGTGCTCGCCGCAGGCATCGCGATCGCACCCGCGCCGCCGGTCAGCTTCGCCAGCGCGGCCTGCAGCGCGTCGCGGCCCGATGCGGGCACGGCCGGCTCGGCGGCCGCATTCTTGCCTGCATGATTCGTCAGCGCGGCCGCGGCGTCCGGCTGGCCGGACACGGCCGTCGTTTGCGTGGCCGTGGCGGCGGTAGCGGCGTCGGCCGGCATCGTGCCGTTCGCGCGCGCCTGCAGCTGTGCCTGCACGGCGGCGGCCGCGGCGAGCGCGGCGGCGTCGGGATTGGGCGTCGCGATCGCATCGTCGGCCGACTGGTCGTCGTCGCGGTCGGCGGGTTTCGCGCCGGCGGCCGGCGTCGACGACGCCTGTTTCGTCGCGGCGTCCGGCTTGCCGGCGTTCGCCGCGTCGTGCCGCGTGTCGACGCTTTGCTTCAGCGTCTGCGCGAACGGCACGGCGGCCGGGCTGGTTGCGGCATCGTTGCCGGCGGACGTCGCGGCGGCGGACGAACCCGCGCCGCGGACGGCCTTGAGTGCGGTGCCGGCGGTGTCGAGCAGCGCGCCGAGCAGGGGCAGGGGAGACATGACGGTTCTCTCGTTCGAAAGCGGTGAGCGATTACGCCGAGCGGGCCGCGTCGGCCCGCATGCGCAGGATCTTCGCGGCGTGTTCGTCCGCGTCGCGCTGTTCGCGCTTCACGGCACGCTGCGCTTCCTGCGCGACGCCGCGCGCCTGCAGGATTTCGTATGAGCCGACGGTGCGTTTCTTCTGTTGCCAGTTCGGGCGCGCCTCGTCGATACGGAGTTCGGCCGCGGCAAGCACATTGCGCTGTTGCGCGATCGCCGCGTCGAGCGTATCGATGAACGCCTGGAAATTGCGCCAGTTGCCGGCCGGCATCCCGTGCTGCGCGGATTGCGCGAAGCGCGCATGGTATTCGTCGCGATAGCGCAGCAGCGCATCGAGCTGTTCGGCGGCCGCGCTGCGGTCGCGCTGCGCGGTGCCGAGCTGCTTCGCGGCGGTGTCGAGATCTTCCTGCGCGCGGTCGAGCAGCAGTTGAAGGGGAAAGCCGGGTGCCATCGGGATCAGCCTCCGTGTACGTCGAACAGCGCATCGAGCGCAGTGAGGCTCGACACGAACGGCGCGCATTCGCGAAAGCCCTGCTGCAGGAACGATTCGATGCGCGGATAGAGCGCGATGGCGCGGTCGAGCTGCGCGTCGCGGCCCGGTGCATAGGCGCCGACCGCGATCAGGTCGCGATTGCGCTGGTAGCGCGACAGCATCTGCTTGAACTGCCGCACGCGGTCGAGATGCGGTTCGTCGATCAGCGCGGTCATCGCGCGGCTGATCGACGCCTCGATGTCGATCGCCGGATAGTGGCCGGCCTCGGCGAGCGCGCGCGACAGCACGATGTGGCCGTCGAGGATCGCGCGCGCCGAGTCGGCGATCGGGTCCTGCTGGTCGTCGCCTTCGGTCAGCACCGTGTAGAACGCGGTGATCGAGCCGCCGCCTTCGGGCCCGTTGCCGGTGCGCTCGACGAGCGCCGGCAGCTTCGCGAACACCGACGGCGGATAGCCCTTGGTCGCGGGCGGCTCGCCGATCGCGAGCGCGATCTCGCGCTGCGCCATCGCGTAGCGCGTCAGCGAATCCATCAGCAGCAGCACGTGCTTGCCCTGGTCGCGGAAATACTCGGCGAGCGACGTCGCGTAGGCCGCGCCCTGCATCCGCAGCAGCGGCGAGACGTCCGCCGGCGCCGCGACGACGACCGAGCGCGCGAGCCCGTCCTCGCCGAGGATCTGTTCGATGAATTCCTTCACTTCGCGGCCGCGTTCGCCGATCAGCCCGATCACGATCACTTCCGCGCTCGTGTAGCGCGCCATCGTGCCGAGCAGCACCGACTTGCCGACGCCGGAGCCGGCGAACAGGCCCATCCGTTGCCCACGGCCGACGGTGAGCAGCGCGTTGATCGCGCGCACGCCGACGTCGAGCACGTGGTGGATCGGCTCGCGATCGAGCGGGTTGATCGACGGCGCCGACAGCGGTGCGTCGAGTTTCGACGCGAGCGGGCCCAGACCGTCGAGCGGGCGGCCCGACGCATCGACGACGCGCCCGAGCATTTCCCAGCCGACCGGCAGCCGCTTCGCGCCGGCGAGCGGATCGGCGACGGGCGCGGCCTCCAGCGGCCACACGCGCGCGCCGGGCAGCACGCCTGCGACGTCGGTGGTCGGCATCAGGAACAGGCGGTCGCCGGAGAACCCGACGACTTCCGCTTGCGCGTGCGGCAGCGTGCTGCCGGGCGGCAGTTCGATCGTGCATTCCGCGCCGACCGACAGGCGCAGCCCGATCGCCTCGAGCACGAGGCCCGCGGCGCGCGTGAGACGCCCGCACGGGCGCAGCGGCAGCGCGTGGTGGCTGCGTGTCGAGAGACCGTTCAGGTGCGTGCGCCAGTGCGCGAGATGCGGATTGTGCGGTGCACGCGGCGCGTCGTCTGAAGCGTGTGCCGCGTGCGGATCGGCGCCGTGCGCGGGGTCATGCGCTGTGTCATGCGCGTGGTCGGGGCCGAACGACGCGAGCGCGAGTTCGCGCTCGAGCGGCGTCATTCCGTCGTACAGGATCGATTCGAGCGTGGGCGTCACCATGCGCTCACCTTGCCGATCGCGGCGGCGACGCGCTGCCAGCGGGTGGGCAGCGTCGCATCGACCTCGCCCGTCGCGGCGTGCGCGCGGCAGCCGCCGCGCTCGATCGACGCGTCCGTGCGCACGTTCCAGCCGAGCGTATCGAGATCGTCCTGCAGATAGGCTTCGACGACGGGCAGGTCAGCCGGATTCACCGCCAGATGCGGCGCGCCGGACAACGCGGGTTCGGCGGCGAGCACGTCGCGCACGGCCGCGACGAGCGCGGCGGGATCGTGCTTCACGTGCTGGCGCACGACCTGCTGCGCGATGTCGAGCGCGAGCTGCGCGAGATCGGACGCGAGATCGTGCTCGACGCCCGACACGGCTTCGCGGAACGATGCGGCGAGCGCCGCGAGCTGCGCGGCCTGTTCGCGGGCTTCG
Source organism: Burkholderia sp. Bp9140 (assembly GCF_003853425.1). Taxonomy (NCBI): domain Bacteria; kingdom Pseudomonadati; phylum Pseudomonadota; class Betaproteobacteria; order Burkholderiales; family Burkholderiaceae; genus Burkholderia; species Burkholderia sp. Bp9140. The sequence continues at coordinate 72,750 of NZ_QTPQ01000028.1, read as the reverse complement.
GCCCGGCCGGCCTCGAAGCCCTGCTCGCGGCCCTGGTCGAACCCGGCCTGGTAACCCAGCGCCTGGCCTTCGACGTGGCCGGCCGCATGGCCTTCGGCATGCGCGGCGTCGCGCACGCGCTGCAGTTCCTCGGCGAGTGCGGCGGCGGCCGCTGCCGCGTCGTCGGGCGGCGGCGGGGGCGGCGGCGGATCGAACGACGCCATCTCCCACCGCTGGTACGCGGTGAGGGTGCCGACGCGCTCGCGCGGGGAATCAGACATATGCGTCTTCCGCCTTGCCGCCGATCACGATCTGGCCGCTTTCGGCGAGGTTGCGCACGATCTGCAGGATGCGGCGCTGCTGCGTCTCGACCTCGGACACGCGCACCGGCCCGCGCGCGTCGAGATCCTCGGCGAGCAGCTCGGCCGCGCGTTGCGACATGTTCGCGAGGAACTTCTGGCGCAGCGCGGGCGGCGCGCCCTTCAGCGCGATGATCAGCGTTTCCGACTCGACTTCCTTCAGCACCATCTGGATCGCGCGATCCTCGAGGTCGAGCAGGTTCTCGAACACGAACATCTGGTCGACGATCTTCTGCGCGAGGTCGGCGTCGTACTGGCGCACGCTTTCGAGCACGCCTTCCTCATGATTGCTCGTCATGAAGTTGAGGATCTCGGCCGCGGTGCGGATGCCGCCCATCGGGCTGCGCTTCAGGTTGTCGCTGCCGGACAGCAGGCCGGTCAGCACGTCGTCGAGCTCGCGCAGCGCGGCCGGCTGGATGCCGTCGAGCGTCGCGATCCGCAGCAGCACGTCGTTGCGCAGCCGCTCGGTGAAGCACGACGCGATTTCGGATGCCTGGTCGCGGTCGAGGTGCACGAGGATCGTCGCGATGATCTGCGGATGCTCGTTCTTGATCAGTTCGGCGACGGCGCCCGAGTCCATCCACTTCAGGCCCTCGATGCCGCTCGTGTCGCTGCCCTGCAGGATCCGGTCGATCAGCACGCCGGCCTTGTCCTCGCCGAGCGCCTTGGTCAGCACCGAGCGGATGTACTCGCTCGAATCGAGCGACAGCGCGGTGTGCTGCTCGGCTTCCTTCGCGAACTCCTGCAGCACGTCCTCGACCTGCTCGCGCGTGACGTTCTTCAGCGCGGCCATCGCAGCGCCGATCTTCTGCACCTCGCGCGGCGCGAGGAACTTGAATACTTCAGCGGCCTCTTCCTCGCCGATCGACATCAGCAGCAGCGCGCTCTTGGTCAGGCCTTCAGCGTTCATCGGACACCCAGTTCTTCACGACGGTGGCGACGATCTTCGGATCCTGGCGGGCGATCGTGCGCGCGTAGTCGAGGTTGCGTTCGTAGCGGTTCTTTTCGTTCTCGAAGCCGAGCAGCAGCGGATCGGGCTCGTCGGCCTTGTCCGGCGCGGGCAGGCCGTCGAGCGCGACGGCATCCTCCGGCGCCGCGAGCGCCGGTGCGACCGGCTCGGGCGGCGGGAACGCGCGGCGCATCGCCGGGCGCACGAACATGAAATAGAGCGCCGCCGCGGCCGCCGCGATGCCGAGCCACTTCGCGGCTTCCTTCGCCATCGCGATCATGTCCGGCTGGCGCCACCACGGCAGGTCGGCGTACGGGTCGCTGACGGTCGAGAACGCGCTGTTCACGACGTTGACCGAGTCGCCGCGCTTCTCGTCGTAGCCCATCGCGTCCTTCACGAGCTGCTCGATCTGCGCGAGCTTGGCGGGCGGCAGCGGCTGCATCGTCACTTTGCCCTTCGCGTCGGCGACCGGCTGGTAGTTGACGACGACGGCGACCGACAGCCGCTTCACGTTGCCCATCGGCTGCTCGACGTGGCGGATCGTCTTGTCGAGTTCGTAGTTGGTCGTCTGGTCCTTGCGGTCGCTGACGGGCGTCGACTGCGGCCCGTTCTGGCCGTTGCCGGCGACGATCGGCGCGGACGCCGGCTGCGGCGGCGTGTTCGACAGCGCGCCCGGCACGCCCGATGCGCCGCCCTGCGCGAGTTCGGTCGCGCTGCTGGTCTGCTGGCTGCGGATCGCGGCCTGCTGCGGCGTGGCGTTCGGGCCGTAGCTTTCCGAGGTCTGTTCGAGCTTCGAGAAATCGATGTCCGCACTGACCTGCGAGCGCGCGTTGCCGGTGCCGAAGATCGGCGCGAGGATCGCGTCGATGCGCTTCTGCGTGTTGCGCTCGACCTGCTGCACGTATTTCAGCTGGCTCGCGTCGAGGCCGGAGGCCGAAGCGGACTGCGTCAGCAGGTTGCCGTCCTGGTCGACGATCGTCACGTTCTTCGCGGGCATGTCGGGCACGCCGGACGACACCATCCGCGTGATGGCCTGCACCTGGCCCTCGTCGAGCACGCGGCCCGGGTAGAGGTCGACGAACACCGACGCGCTCGGCGCTTCCTTGTCGCGCACGAATACCGACGGCTTCGGGATCGCGAGATGCACGCGCGCGCCGCGCACCGCGTTGATCGATTCGATCGTGCGCTGCAGCTCGCCTTCGAGCGCGCGCTGGTAGTTCACCTGCTCGGCGAACTGGCTGATGCCGAATTTCTGGTTGTCCATCAGCTCGAAGCCGACCGAGCCGCCCTTGGGCAGGCCCATCGCGGCGAGCTTCAGGCGCGTTTCATGCACCTGGTTCGACGGCACGAGGATCGCGCCGCCGGCGTCGGCGAACTTGTAGGGAACGTTTGCCTGCTGGAGCGCGGCGATGATCGCGCCGCCGTCGCGGTCCGACAGGTTGCTGTACAGCACGCGATAGTCGGGCGCGCGGCTCCACAGCACGAGCGCGGTGAGCGCGGCGATCGCGAGGGCGACGGCGATCACGAACGGCAGCTTCGGGTTGCCCTTCATCCGCGAGATGCCGGGGATGCGTTCCGCGAAGCCGCCGAACCCGAAGTCCGCGCCGGCGCCGCCTGCTCCCGGCAACGCGGCGGCCACGGTGGCGCCTGGCACCGGGCTGGCGAGGCCCGTGCGGGCGTCGGGGTTGATCAGCGAGTTGGCCTGCGAATCCATGCGTGGAATTTCTCCGGAGCGGGACGACTGAGCCGCTCGGACGAGCGGACGGACAATGACACGATGCGATTATCGGGACCCGGGCGCGACTCCGATCGACCGAAAAGAGCGGGGTTTCCCCCGTACTTTCGCGGCTTTGGCGCGCGCCGCGCTGCTATCCTTTTTCGCGATCCGGCATGGTGCGCGTGGTGCGGCGCCGGCGGAAACGCCCGGTCGGTCCGGGTTTCTTCTCTTATGTCTGGGGACAGCATGGCTGCCAACGTCAGCGGAATCGGTTCGGTGTTGCAACAGATGCAGGCGATGGCCGCGCAGGCGGGCGGCGGCGTCGCGAGCCCGACGGCGGCGCTCGCCGGCTCGGGCGCCGCGACGGCCGGCACGTTCGCGAGCGCGATGAAGGCGTCGCTCGACAAGATCAGCGGCGACCAGCAGCACGCGCTCGGCGAGGCGCACGCGTTCGAGGTCGGCGCGGCGAACGTGTCGCTGAACGACGTGATGGTCGACATGCAGAAGGCCAACATCGGCTTCCAGTTCGGGCTCCAGGTCCGCAACAAGCTGGTGAGCGCGTACAACGACATCATGCAGATGTCGGTGTGATGCGACGGCCACCCGGCGACGGGCATCCGGGGCCGCCCACCCCCGGAGCGGCCGGCCGGGCCGGCGGCCCGCGCGCCTAAAGCTTTTCAATTCCCTTCCGATAACTGCGGTACAAGGCCGCGTCGTGCAATGCAGGGCGGCGGCTTCCGCATAGCCAACGCATCACAAGGAGAAGCGCATGTTTTCCCCAGGACACGCTGGAGCCAGTGCGTACGCGCGTGTCGGCGTCGAGACGGGGGTGATGGGCGCCTCCCCCCACCGGCTGATCGCGATGCTGTACCAGGGCGCGCGGCAGGCCATCGCGCTCGCACGCATGCATCTGCAGCAGGGCAACGTGCCCGCACGCGGCGAAGCGATCGGCAAGGCGATCGGGATCGTCGAGAGCGGCCTGCAGGCGGCGCTGAACCGCGACGCGGGCGGCGAGATCGCCGGGCGCCTCGACGCGCTGTACGCGTATATCGTCCGGCGCCTGCTCGAAGCCAACGTGCACGCGAGCGACGCGATGCTGGTCGAGGTCGACGGACTGCTCGCGACGCTCGAGGAAGCGTGGACGGGCATCGCCCCCGAAGTCGCACGGATGGCCGCGCAACAGGCGGTGGACGCGGCACGATGAATCTCAAGGCCGAATACTTCGCTCGCTACGAGGCGCTCGCGGCCGTGTCGGGCCGCATGCTGAGCGCGGCGCGCGGTGCCGACTGGAGCGCGCTGCCGGAGTTGCAGGCCGAATTCCTGCGGCTCGTCGACGGGCTGAAGGAGGCCGATCCGGGCGTCGCGCTCGACGAATCGGACCTCGGCCGCAAGCTGGCGCTGATCCGCCGCATCCTCGCCGACGACGCCGCGATCCGCGATCTCGCGAGCCCGGAAGTCGCGCGGCTGTCCGCGCTGTTCGAGGCGCGGCGCTCGACCAGGGTATTGACCGATCTCTACCGCGCTCGCGGATAGTGCCCGTTTGCCGGGGCCGCGGTTGCCGCGTCTCCGGCTTCGCAACGATGTGGCTGAGGTGAGCAGGCTCCGATCATGACCGGTATCGACTCCGTTGCGGCCGCCCTGCTGGCGAGCCGCCTCGACAGCCTGCTGACCGGCACCGTGCCGGCGTCCGCCGGCGGCGGCGCGACCGCGCAGGTCGGCACGCCGGGCGCCGGCGCGTCAGCGCCGTCCTCGGCGGGCGCACCGCCGGCCGCGCCGCCGGCGTCCGCGCAGACCGCGCTGTCCGACGTCGCGCTCGTGCTCGACGCGATCTCGCGCACGGGCGGCGTCGCGACACCCGTGATCGCCGGGCGCACGCCGCTGCTGGCCGATCCTTCCGTGCTGCTGAGCGCGGCGGCCGTGCCGCCGGACGGGCGGCCGGCAGCCGGCCCGGCTGCGTCCGCGGCCGCTTCTTCCGCTGCATCGCCTGCTGCATCGCCCGCGTCCGACGTCGCGGCCGCGCGTGCTGCGGCGGACGCGCCGCCCGTCGCGGCGCTGCGCGCGGCGCTCGCGCAGGCCGTGAGCGAAAGCGGGCTCTTTTACGAATCCCATCTCGCGCAGTGGCTGGCCGGCCAGCGGCCGCTCGCCGCGCTGATGCGCGAACCGCAGGCGCGCCTCACGACCGCGCCGGTGCAGCCGGCCCCGGATGCCGCGCAGCACGATGCGCCCGATCTGCTCGACGAATTGCTCGCGCAGCGTCTGCCGTTGCCGGCGGCCGCGCCGCGACCCGCCGCGCAGCCAGGCGCACCGGTGCCGGGCGGTGCGGCCCCGCACGAGCTGGCACCGAGCGCGCAGGCGGCCGCCCGGCAAGGCACTGCGCCGGGGACGGCCGGAATGGCCGACCCGCTCGGCGGCCACCCCGACACGCGCTGGACGTCCGCGCGCGCCGAACTGGCCGCCGCGTCGGCCGATCCGCAGGCGCAGGCATCGGCGCCCGTGCATCCGGCCGCCGTGCCGATCGTCCGGCAGCAGCTCGATGCACTCGCGACCGACCAGTTCCGCTGGACGGGCGAGGCATGGCCCGGCGCGCGGCTCGACTGGACGATCGAACCCGACGATCCGGGCGGCCCCGGGTCGCGCGGCGGCGGCGACGCCGGTGACGGGATCGCATGGCGCACGCGCCTGACGCTGACGCTGCCGTCGCTCGGGACGGTCGACGCGGAACTGGTATTGAACGGCAAGCAGCTCGTCGCGCGGCTGCGCGCGAATTCGGCCGGCGCCGACCGGCTCACGCGGAACGAGGCCGCGCTGCGGCAGCGGTTCGAGGGATCCGGTCTGCAACTCGGCGGGCTGTCGATCCGCGCGGTCGGCGACGAACCGGACGGCTTCGACCCGCTCGTCGCGCAGGCCGCCGCTGCCGCGTATGCGCGCAGCGCGGCCGGCGGCACGCCGGGCGCCGACGACGAGGCGCCGCGATGAGCATGACGTCCCGCAAGCGCGCGGCCGCGCTCGTCTACGATCCGAAAGGCGGCGATGCCGCGCCGCGCGTGGTCGCGAAGGGATATGGCCTGCTCGCCGAGATGATCGTCGCCCGTGCGCGCGACGCGGGGCTGTACGTGCATACCGCGCCGGAGATGGTGTCGCTGCTGATGCAGGTCGACCTCGACGACCGGATTCCGCCGCAGCTTTACCAGGCCGTCGCGGATCTGCTCGCGTGGCTGTACGCACTCGATCGCACCGAGCCCGAGCCGGGCGGCGCCGCGCCGCGCTTTCCGCTGCCGCCGCTGCGCCGCTGAGTACACGGCGGCCCGGTTTCTTGCGAAATGCTGTCCCTGTCTTTCGTCATCATTTCGTCGGCATTTTTCTTCTATTGACCGGGATCGGTGCGCAATCCGCGCGCTTTATCGGCTATCGCGGGAGTTTCGCGCTCGCCTGCCGTGCGCACGCGGATTGAGCGGCCGCGTCATTTATGTAATGATATCCATTCTCATTTTCATGCTATCCCGGGCGGCGCACGTTTTCCGTGCGCCGCCCGTTGCTTTGAACGAATGGACATTCTCGCGTGAACGCGCCCGAAACGATCGCCCCGCCGCAGGCGGGCATGCCCCCCGCGGGTCCCGCGGGTGTCACCGTGCTGCATCCGGCCGCACGTCCCCTGAGCGATGCCGAACTGGCGGCGCGCCGTCAGCGTTCGCGCCGCGCGACCTTCATCAAATGGCTGCGCAAGGTGCACGGCTGGGTCGGGTTATGGGGCGCGGTGCTCGGGCTGCTGTTCGGCGTGACGGGTGTGCTGCTCAACCACCGCGCGCCGCCGCTGAAGATCTCGACCGGCGAACCGCAGGTCGAGCAGATGCAGATCGCGTTGCCGGACCCGGCGCCGAAGTCGCCCGCCGCGATGACGAAGTGGCTGCAGCGCGAGCTGCACTTCGACGGCCGGCCGGGGCGCGTGCGCAAGGAGCCCGCGCAGCCGGTCGCCTGGGGCGACAAGCGCGTGATGCAGCCCGAGCACTGGCAGATGGGCCTGTTCGGGCCGCACCAGAACCTGCAGGCCGAATACTGGGTCGGCAACGGCTACGTGTCGGTGAAACGCACCGGTAACACGTTCCTGACGACGCTGAACAACCTGCATCGCGGCGTCGGCATGAATCTCGGCTGGGTGCTGTTGATGGACACGATCGCGGGTTCGCTGATCCTGTTGTCGCTGACGGGCGTGCTGCTGTGGACGGAGCTGAACAAGCGCCGCACGGTCGGCGTCGTGCTGGTGGCCGGCTCGGTCGCCGCGGCGCTCGCCGCGGGCCTCGCCTGACGCCACCGCCGAAGCGCGCCGGCTTGCTGCCGGCGGGTGGTGCGTGCATCCGGCGCAACGGCCCTGCGCCGGTGCCGGTGGGCCTCAGAGGCCGCAGGTCGCGCCGTTGTTTGCCGCGATCTCGCGGGCGGCCTTCGCGCCCTCGACCTGCAGGAGCGTCGGCAGCGACACGTTGTTCTTCGCGGCCGTGACCTCGGCGAGGATCGAGATCGCGATTTCCGGCGGCGTGCGGCTGCCGATGTAGATGCCGGCCGGCCCGTGCAGCCGCGCCAGTTCCGCGTCGTTCAGGTCGAATTCGAGCAGCCGCTCGCGCCGCGCTGCGTTGTTGCGCCGCGAGCCGAGCGCGCCTACGTAGAACGCGGGCGTCTTCAGCGCCTCCATCAGCGCGAGATCGTCGAGCTTCGGGTCGTGCGTGAGCGCGATCACGGCCGAACGTGCGTCGAGCTTCATGTCGAGCACCGTGTCGTCGGGCATCGTGTGCACGACGCGCGTGCCCGGCACGTCCCACGCATCCGTGTACTCCTCGCGCGGATCGCAGACCGTCACCTGGTAGTCGAGCCCGACCGCGATCTGGCACAGATAGCGCGACAACTGTCCCGCGCCGATCACGAGCATCCGGTAGCGCGGCCCGTGGATCGTCACGAGCCGTTCGCCGTCGAACGCGAGCCCGTCGGTCGCCTGCGCGGGCGACAGCGACGCGCGGCCGGTCGCGAGCGTCATCGTGCGCGTAACGAGGCGGCCGGCTTCCACCTCGGCGCACAACGCGGCGATCCCGCTGTCGCGCGTGAGCGGTTCCAGCACGAGCTGGATCGTGCCGCCGCAGGGCAGCCCGAAGCGGTGCGCTTCCTCGGCCGTCACGCCGTACTTGGCGGCTTCCGGGCGCGCGTCGGCCGCGATGCCGCTCGCATGCACGCGGGCGATCAGGTCGTCCTCGATGCACCCGCCGGACACGGAGCCGACCACGAGCCCGTCCTCGCGCACCGCGAGCATCGCGCCCTCGGGGCGGGGCGACGAGCCCCACGTCTTCACGACCGTCACGAGCAGCACGCGGCGCCCTTCGTCGAGCCAGCGCGCGCTGGATTTCAGTACATCGAGATCGACGCTTTCCATCATCTTTTCCTGTTGCCGGGCGGTCTGCCGGTCCGGACCCATCGTTCGATGGCGGGATTATGAACCGCGCGGCGCGCGCATGCAGGCAGCGTGCGCATCATCCGCGCAAATCCGGAGGATCGGGCAAGACGTCGCGACGATCGGGCAGCGGCCGCGCGCGGGAGCGGCGCGGCGGCGGGTGCCGGGCGGCGGCTGGTTCGACAGGGGGCGAGGGCGCGCCGCACGGGGCCGGTCATGGCCGTGTGCGGCATCGCAACGCCGCACACGGCGTGCGGCGTGCGCACGCGGCGGCGCGGGTCAATGCGCGTCGTGGCCGCCGCGGGCGAGCTTCGAGTGGTGGCGCGAATACAGGAAGTAGATCACGAGGCCGATCACGAGCCAGATGCCGAATGCGGCCCACGTGACGGGCTGCAGGTTCAGCATCAGGAACAGGCACGCGCCGACCGCGAGGATCGGCACCACCGGCACGCCCGGGCAGCGGAACGCGCGCGGCAGCTCCGGGTGCGTGCGGCGCAGCACCAGCACCGCGATCGACACCATCGAGAACGCGGCGAGCGTGCCGATGTTGATCAGCTCGGCGAGCACGTTGAGCGGCACGAGCGCGGCGATCAGCCCGAAGAACAGGCCGACGAGCCAGGTCGTCAGGAACGGCGTCGCGTAGCGCGGATGCACGCGCGACAGCGTCGCCGGCAGCAGCCCGTCGCGCGACATCGCGAAGATGATCCGCGTCTGGCCGTAGCTCATCACGAGGATCACGGTGAGCATGCCGAGCACCGCGCCGAGATCGATGAAGCCCGCGACCCACTTCTCGCCGGCGATCTGCAGCGCATACGAGATCGGGTGCGACACGTTCGCGTACTGGGCCGCCGGCACGATGCCGGTGGCGACCGCCGCGACCGTCACGTACAGCACCGCGCATACCGCGAGCGACGCGATGATGCCGATCGGCAGGTCACGCTTCGGATTCTTCACTTCCTCGGCCGCCGACGACACCGCGTCGAAGCCGATGAACGCGAAGAACATCACGGCCGCCGCGCCGAACACGCCGTTCCAGCCGTGCGGCATGAACGGCTTCCAGTTTGCGGGCGTCACGTGGAACAGGCCGACCGCGATCACGAGCAGCACCACCGACACCTTGATGAACACCATGATGTTGTTGATGCGGGTCGACTCGCGGATGCCGATCGACAACAGCGTCGTGATCACCACCATCACGAGGAACGCCGGCAGGTTGAACCACGTGACGACGCCCGGGATCGCGCCGGGCGCGGCGGTCAGCACGGTCGGCAGCGAGAGCCCGAAGCCCTGCAGCAGCGACTGCAGGTAGCCCGACCAGCCGACCGACACGGCCGACGCCGCGAGGCCGTATTCGAGCATCAGGTCCCAGCCGATGATCCAGGCGACGAGCTCGCCGAGCGTCGCGTACGAATACGTGTAGATCGAGCCCGCGACCGGAATCGTCGACGCGAACTCGGCGTACGACAGCGCCGCGAGACCGCACGCGATCGCGGCGATCACGAACGACAGCATCAGCGCGGGGCCGGCCTGCACGGCGCCCGTGCCGGTCAGCACGAAGATCCCGGTGCCGATGATCGCGCCGATGCCGAGGAAGGTGAGGTCGATTGCGCCGAGCGCTTTCTTGAGCCCGGCGCCGTGCGCACCGGCGATCATGCGATCGACGTTTTTCTTGCGGAAGAGGGACATTGCGGATGAGTCTCCAGCGCGCGCGAGCGCGGCGGCGCCGAGTGAGTGAAAACCCGGAATTTTAGCCGATTTGGCGCGCAAGACCCGCTGCGGCGCAGCGGCGCGCTCCGGAATCGTCCGATAAAACAAGCGCTTGCACGCAACGCGCGCGGGCCGGGGCCGGCCCGGAGGTGGCCGGCGCGGTGAATCGCACGATTCCGGCGAATGCGATGGATCAGGCGCCCGACGCGGGTGCCATGTCGACGAGCCGGTTGCTCATCACGTAGAACGTCAGTTCCGCGTTGTTCGACAGCCGCATCTTCTCGAGCAGCCGCGACCGGTACACGCTGACCGTCTTCACCGACAGCGACAGCGTGTTCGCGATGTCGGTGAGGCGCTTGCCCGATGCGAGCATGCAGAGCGTCTGGTATTCGCGATCGGACAGCTTCTCGTGCGGCAGCGGTTCGTTCTCGAACGACACGTATTCGGCGAGCGCCTCGGCCATCGCCGGGCTCACGTACTTGCGGCCGGCCGCGACCTGCTGGATCGCGCCGATCATCTGCGCGGCATTCACCGTCTTCGACAGGTAGCCGGCCGCGCCGGCCTTCAGCGCGCGCACCGCGTACTGGTCCTCGCGGTACATCGAGAACATCAGCACCGGCGTGCCCGGCAGCTTGCGCTTGATGCGCTTGAGCAGCTCGATGCCGTTCGTGTCCGGCAGCGAGATGTCGAGCAGGATCACGTCGAAGGTCCGGCGGTCGACGGCGGCGATCGCATCGCTGCCGGTCTCGGCTTCGGTCACTTCGCGCGCGACGCCGCGGTCGATCAGCAGGTGGCGGATCCCTTGCCGGACGATCGCGTGATCGTCCACGAGCAGGATGTTCAGGCTCATGGCGACCTCACGAAAGCGATGCGCGGCGCGCGGCGGCCGGCACCGCGAACAGCGAGTCCCACGCGAAGCGCGCGGTGACGCGCGTGCCGCGGCGCGATTCCGGCGCGCTCGCGTCGAAGCTGCCGCCGAACGCCTCGCAGCGTGCGCGCATCCCGGCGAGGCCGTAGCCGGCGCGCCGGTTGCGCGAGAAACCGGTCCCATCGTCGGTGACGATCAGGGACAGATGCGAGCGGTCCGTGTCGATGTGCATGTCGACGGACGTCGCACGCGCATGCTTCGCGACGTTCGACAGCGCTTCCTGCGCGACGCGGAAGATCGCGAGCGCGCTGGCGCCGGCGAGTTGCGTGAGCCGAGCGTCGGCCGCGCAGACGAAGCTCGTGCGCAGGCCGGTGCGGGCCGCGTGGCTGTCGACCCATGCCGACAAGGCGCCGATGACGCCGCCGTCGAGCGCCGGCGTGTCGCGCTCGTCGATCAGCCGGCGGTTCGCGTCGGTCGCGGCGTCGAGCGCCCGCTGCGCCAGTTCGAGCGCGCGCAGGCAACCGTCCGGCGCATCGGCCGGCAGCCATGTTTGAACGTTTGCGAGCGCGAAACGCGCGGCGGTGAGTTCGGCGCCGAGCCCGTCATGCAGCTCGCCGGCCAGATGGCGGCGGGCCGCTTCGTCGGCGGCCATCAGTTGGGTGGACAGCGCCGCGATCCGGGTCGCGGATGCGTCGCCGTTGGGCAGGGCTTCGGCCATGGGCGTGGCTGCGCCGCAACCGTGCACGTGCGGCTGCGACGGGAACGGGGCGCGGGCGCCCGGAGGCGCGTTGAGCGACGTATCCATGACTCTCCCTGCTGTCAGAAAGCGGTTCAGGCACCGGCTGGCTGCGTGGATTGGCTGCCGTTTCGATGACGGCCGCCGCCAGAGAATCGCCCCATGCCGAGGTAACAAAAGTTACAACTTGTAACGTTTGAGTCCGACCCTTCAATGGCCATCCGAGGGGCAACCACGCGGGCCGAATAATATCTCAAAAATTCTGAAAAAGTCATGTCAGGCGGACATTTAAGGGTAAATGTGAATAATCGGGACGAAGCCATTGTAGGAAAAACACCGACACGAAAGCACCCGGCCGGCCCGTATCCAAATGTAACTATTTGAGATGGTATGGTCTCAATTTGTTACGAATTCGCCAAGAGGGGACGAAAAAAAACCGGAGCTTTTGCTCCGGTTCTTGATACGGCACAAATTCGCAGATCGATCAGTCCACGAACGCGCGCTCGATCACGTAGTGACCCGGAGCGCTGTTCTTGCCTTCGACCAGGCCGGCCTGCTTCAGCAGGTCGGTCGTGTCCTTCAGCATCGCGGTGCTGCCGCACAGCATCACGCGGTCGTTTTCCGGCGAGAACGCCGGCACGCCGAGATCCGTGAACAGCTTGCCCGTCGCGATCAGGTCGGTGATCCGGCCCTCGTTGTCGAACGCTTCGCGCGTGACCGTCGGGTAGTAGACGAGCTTTTCCTTGATGATGTCGCCGAGGTACTCGTGGCCCGGCAGGTCGTGCTTGATGTAGTCCATGTACGCCAGTTCGCCCTTCAGGCGGCACGTGTGCGTCAGGATGACCTTGTCGAAGCGTTCGTAGATGTCCGGATCGCGGATGATCGACATGAACGGCGCGAGGCCCGTGCCGGTCGACAGCATCCACAGCGTCTTGCCGGGCAGCAGGTTGTCGGCGACGAGCGTGCCGGTCGGCTTCTTGCCGATCAGCACGGGGTCGCCCACCTTCAGGTGCTGCAGGCGCGACGTCAGCGGGCCGTTCTGGACCTTGATGCTGAAGAATTCGAGGTGCTCTTCGTAGTTCGGGCTGACGATCGAGTAGGCGCGCGCGAGCGGCTTGCCCTCGACCTCGAGGCCGACCATCGTGAATTCGCCGTTGTTGAAGCGCAGGCTCGGCTCACGGGTGCAGGTGAAGCTGAAAAGCGTGTCGGTCCAGTGATGGACGGATTGGACGGTGGCGGTGTCGTATTTGCTCATGGCTTTGAAAACGGACGCGCGTGGCGAACGCGTGTAACGGGCCCAAAAACGGGCAAAAAACCGAGTGCGTCGGCCCGATCGCGGATCGGCCGGCCGGCGCGTCGGACACGCGCCTTCTCGATGACAGACGTTTGAGGAACTCGTTATTTTACCCTGCTTGGGGCCGATGCGGGCTTGACCCGCGCGGCTGCGCGGATTTGGCGCAACGAATCATTTCAACAAGCTTTCAACGATGGGCCGCGCGCATCGCGCCGGGACCGGCGCGCGCGGCGCCGCGAAGCGCATCGAGCGGTCGCCGCAGGCGCCGCCGGCCGCGCGCCTGCGGCGTGACCGCGCTCGCGTCACGGCGGATCGAGGCGCAGCCGCGCGATATACGGCAGGTGATCGGACAGCCACGCGGTTTCGCCGGACGGCGCCTGCCATTCGAGCGGCGTCAGCCCGCGCACGAACATCTTGTCGAGCGCGAGCGCCGGGGAGAACGCGGGGAACGTGCGGCCCGACTGGCCGAGCAGCGTCGCGACCTCGGACAACCCGATCTCGTCGAACAGCGCGACGGAATCGTTGCGCCAGTCGTTGAAGTCGCCGGCGAGCACGAGCGGGCCGTCGCCCGCGTTGCGCACGATCCAGTGCGCAATCCAGTGCATCTGGCGCAGCCGCGCCGCGCGCGTGAGCGCGAGGTGCGCGCACAGCAGCGTGACGGGCCGCGCGCCGGCGAGCGTCGCGCGCGCGACGAGCAGCCCGCGCCGCTCGAAGCGGTGCGCGGAGATGTCCCAGCGGCCGCCGAGATCGAGCGGATGCGGCGACAGGATCGCGTTGCCGTGCCGCCACGACGGCTTGAACACGTTCGGCCCGAGCGCGATCTGCCAGTCGAGCGCCTGCGCGATCTCGGTGGCCTGGCAGTGCCACACGTCGTCGACCGCGTCGTCCATCGGCGCGCCGAAGCCGGGGGCGAGCATCGGGCGCGGCATGCGGCGCGCCATCGCTTCCTGCAGAAAATACACGTCGGCGTGCGTCGACTGCATCCAGTTGCGCATCGCGTTCCACGCGGTGAAGCCGAGCGGCGAGCGGCCCTTGTGCAGGTTCCAGCTGACCGCGGTGATTTCGTCGGGCGCGGCGTGCGGTTCGGCGAACGGCAGGGACAGGGCGTCGGCGGACATGGCGCTCAGTCCTTTGCGACGTGCGCACGCACGCGGTAGACGAGACGCGGGCGCTGCTCGACGATCGTCCAGTCGGTCCAGGCTTCGCCACCGACCGACAGCCCCGGATGGCTCGCGACGATCTGTCGCGGCGACGCGGGCAGGCATGGATCGCCGCGCGTCGCGTTTTCGTCGTCGAGGGTTTCCTGCACGTCGAGCGCGAGCGACACCGTGTGCGCGGCGTCGTCGACGGTGAGCGGCGCGACCGTCACCGAGCGCGAACGCTCGGTCGGCACGACGCGCGCGGCATTGCCGCAGCCGACGGGCACGGCGGACGGATAGCGATGGGTGTCGGTGCGGGTTTGGCCCACGGTGGTGCGTTGCTGGAACGTGTCGATCGTCTGACCGTCGCGCACCACCTGGATCTCCCACGCGACGGCGGCCGGTGCGGGGCTCTGCGCATGGGCCGCGAGCGCGACGCTCGCGAGCAGGACGGCCAGGCCGTGTTTCAGCATGAAACTTCTCCGGAAACGCGGGGTAGCGGGGAACGGACGCACATCTTACGCCCGATCGATTTGGACGGTCGTGTGACAGGACGCGTCGCCGCGGGTTCGCAGCACGGTCCGGTCCTGAACGAAAGGTAGGTGCGCGTCACGCGTTTTCAAGCGAAAAAGCGCGCGAACTCCGCGACGCTCGCGCGCTCGGTGACGAGGTGGTTCTCGATCGCGCGGACGCGGCCGGCGACGCCGGCGTGGCGCGGGTGAACCATCGATGATACGCCGCGTCGCGCACGCGTGCAGCGCGCGCCGGGTGTTAGCAGCAGACTCGCGCGGCTGCTTGCTTGCACGCCGATGCGGGATCGCTACACTGAAATCGTAAGGGTCTGATGGTCGTGTGACGGCAGCGGTAGCGAGGTTGGTATGACGACGGCGATGGTGAAACAGGAACTGGCGGTGGCGTCCTTCAGCACGGTGTACGACCTCGAGCAGGTCGAGACCGCGCTGAACGACCTGAACGAGAGCGCGAGCGACGCACTGCGCGCCACCTACGAGCGGATGCTCAAGACCGGCAATCTGCGCTTTTGCGTGAAGCCGAACCGGATGCCGTCGTTCGACGAACTCGGCGACGCGCTGCCCAATTTCACCGAGCCGCTCGGCGACGTGCGCAAGCAGGTCGCGCTGTGCCTCGAGACCGACGATCGGCTCGAACTGATGCCGATCCTGCTGCTCGGGCCGCCCGGCATCGGCAAGACGCATTTCGCGAAGGCGCTCGCGCAACTGCTCGGCACCGCGTACCACTACGTGCCGATGAGTTCGCTGACGGCCGGCTGGATCCTGTCGGGCGCGTCGTCCCAATGGAAGAACGCGAAGCCCGGCAAGGTGTTCGAGGCGCTCGTCAACGGCAGCTACGCGAACCCGGTGATCGCGGTCGACGAGATCGACAAGGCCGGCAGCGACGCGCAATACGATCCGCTCGGCGCGCTGTACGCATTGCTCGAGCACGATACCGCGCGCGCGTTCGTCGACGAATTCGCCGAAGTGCCGATCGATGCGGGCAACGTGATCTGGATCGCGACCGCGAACGACGCGCAGGCGATTCCGGAGCCGCTGCTGAACCGGATGAACGTGTACGAGATCGCGCCGCCGGATGCGGCCGGCGCGCGGCGGATCGCGCAGACGATCTACGGCGAGATCCGCACGTCGCACGCGTGGGGGCGGCGCTTTCCCGACACGCTCGACGACGACGCGCTCGACGTGCTGGCCGCGACGCCGCCGCGCACGATGCGCCGCGCGCTGCTGCATGCGTTCGGCGCCGCGCGGCTCGACGGCCGCGACGTGATCGCACCCTCCGACATCCGCGCCGACGAGGGGGCGGCAAAGCGCCGGCCGATCGGCTTCTGAGCCGGCGGCGCGCGCGTCCCGCCGGGCCTCGCGATGCGCACGCTCGTGCGGATGCACGTACGTTCGGCAAGCGGGAGAACCGGGACGTACAATTCCTATCTATCCCCTCGACGCGTGAGCGACGCGAAACGCCATGGAGCAGACGGATTGTGTGGTGATCGGCGCGGGTGTCGTCGGTCTTGCGGTGGCGCGTGAACTGGCCGCGCGCGGGCGCGAAACGATCGTGCTCGAGGCGGCCGACGCGATCGGCACGGGCGCGAGTTCGCGCAACAGCGAGGTGATTCACGCAGGGCTCTACTACCCGCGCGGTTCGCTGAAGGCGATGTCGTGCGTGCGCGGGCGCGACCTGTTGTACGAATTCTGCGAAACCCGTCACGTGCCGCATCGGCGCGTGGGCAAGCTGCTCGTCGCGACGAGCGCCGCGCAGGCGAAGCAGTTGAAGGCGATCGCCGCGCGCGCGGCCGAAAACGGCGTGCTGGACCTGATGCCGCTCACGCGCACCGAGGCGCAGACGCTCGAGCCCGCGCTCGAATGCACGGAGGCGCTGTTCTCGCCGAGCACCGGCATCGTCGACAGCCACCAGCTGATGCTCGCGCTGCTCGGCGACGCGCAGCGCGACGGTGCGATGTGCGCGCTGAAATCCCCGGTCGAGTCGATCGACGTGCTGCGCGGCGGCCGCTTCGTCGTGCACACCGGCGGCGACGCGCCGGCCGAAATCGAAGCGGCGTGCGTGATCAACAGCGCGGGCCTCGGCGCGCAGGCGCTCGCACGCCGCACGCACGGCCTCGACCCGCACTGGGTGCCGCCGCTCTATCTCGCGCGCGGCAATTACTTCAGCCTGTCCGGGCGCGTGCCGTTCTCGCATCTCGTGTATCCGATGCCCGACCGGGCGGGACTCGGCGTGCACCTGACGCTCGACCTGGCCGGGCAGGCGCGCTTCGGCCCGGACGTCGAATGGGTCGATGCGCTGCGCTACGAAGTCGATCCGGCGCGCGCACAGGCGTTCTACGCATCGATCCGCGCGTACTGGCCGGAACTGCCCGACGGCGCGCTGCAGCCGGCTTACGCGGGGATCCGCCCGAAGCTGGCGGGGCCCGGCGAGCCGCCGGCCGACTTCGTCGTGCAGGGTGTGGCGCAACACGGCGTGCGCGGGCTCGTGAACCTGTTCGGCATCGAGTCGCCGGGGCTGACCGCATCGCTCGCGCTCGCGCAGCGCGTCGGCGACATGACGTCGTATGCATGACGCACACGGCCCGCTCGGGTGCGGGCCGGCCGTGTGCAACCCCGTGTGAAATCCCTTATCTCCGGCATTTCGGCGCGCACATTGGTGCGCTTGAGCGTTATTCTGTCGAACGGCCGTCGCCAGAACGGCTTTCAAACCGATAACGTTGGAGCGAGTCCCCCATGAAAACAACCCGTCGGAGTTTCCTGATCACGAGCATTGGCGCCGTGTCCGCGCTGGCGCTGTCGCGCGAAGCGCTGGCCGATGCGCCGATGCTGTCGGAGACCGATCCGACCGCCGTGGCGCTCGGCTACAAGGCCGATGCCACGAAGGTCGACAAGACGAAGTATCCGAAATACGCAGCGGGCCAGGATTGCGCGGCCTGCATGCTGTACCAGGGCAAGAAGGGCTCGGCTTCGGGCCCCTGCGGTGCGTTCCCCGGCAAGCAGGTGTCGGCGAAGGGCTGGTGCAGCGCATTCTCGAAGATGGGTTGAGTCCGTGCGGCATCGTGCGATGCCGCAATGTGGCGAAAACCGCAAAACGCCCGCCGTCGGACGATGGCGGGCGTTTTTTATGCTTGAAAACGGTTCCGTCGCTTTCTACACTCGCTGCAAACCAGCGCGCCGCGGCTCCCCCGCACGCCGCGCCGCCCGATACGGCGAATTCACGAGGACGAGGCTCGCATGGCGACGATTGCGAATTCAACGAAAACCATCCGGCCCGAGCGCGCGCTGAACCGGCGCGCGGTCGCGGCGGCCGTGATCGGCAACGCGCTCGAGTGGTACGACTTCACGGTGTTCGGCTTCATGACGGTCGTGATCGCCGAGCTGTTCTTCCCGACTTCCAGTGAATACTCGTCGCTGCTGCTGACCACCGCGACGTTCGGCGTCGCATTCTTCATGCGCCCGATCGGCGGCATCGTGTTCGGGCTATACGCGGACCGCGCGGGCCGCAAGGCCGCGCTGTCGCTCGTGATCCTGCTGATGACGGCCGGCATCTTCCTGCTCGCGATCGCGCCGCCCTACGCGGCGATCGGCATCGGCGGCCCGCTCCTGATCGTGTTCGGCCGCCTGCTGCAGGGTTTCTCGGCCGGCGGCGAATTCGGCAGCGCGACCGCGCTGCTGATCGAAGCCGCGCCGTTCTCGAAACGCGGTTTCTACGGCAGCTGGCAGATGGCGAGCCAGGCGGCCGCGCTGCTGATCGGCGCGCTGGTCGGCGCGGCCGTCACGCGCGGGCTGTCGCACGACGCGCTGCACAGCTGGGGCTGGCGCGTGCCGTTCATCCTCGGGCTCGTGATCGGGCCGATCGGCTTCTATATCCGCCGTCATCTCGCCGATTCCGAGGCGTTCCTGCATGCGCAGCAAAGCGCGCGCCGCGCGACGCTCGGCGACGTGTTCACGCGCCATCCGCGCGAGGTGCTGTGCGGGCTCGGCTCGGTGATCGCGCTGACGGTGACGATCTACGTGCTGATCAGCTATTTGCCGACCTTCGCGGTCAAGCAGCTGAAGCTGCCATATGCGGAATCGTTCTACGCGGTGATCATCGGCAACCTGCTGCTGATGGTGCTGTCGCCGGTCGCCGGTGCGTGGTCGGACCGCATCGGCCGCAAGGGGCTGTCGCTGTGGTCGCTCGTGCTGACGCTCGTGCTGATGTATCCGCTGTTCGCGTGGCTCGACGCCGCGCCGAGCATCGGGCGGCTGATCGCGGTGCAGGCCGTGCTGTCGGTGACGCTCGCCGGCTACTACGGGCCGTTCGGCGCGATGATCGCCGAGCTGTTCCCGGCCAACGTGCGCTCGACCGGGCTGTCGATCGCGTACAACGTCGCGGTGATGCTGTTCGGCGGGTTCGGGCAGTTCATCGTCACGTGGCTGATCAAGGTGACGGGCACGCCGCTCGCGCCGACCTATTACGTGATGGCGGGGCTCGCGCTATCGATCGTCGCGGTCGCGTTCGTGCCCGCGCGCAGCGCGGATCTCGACGCGCCGGCCTGACGATGCGGGCCCGGACCGGCATCTCGTCGTTTCGGAAAACGCAACGATGCGCGGCGAAGCCCGGGAATTCACGCGGACCTGCCGCGTGACGCACGTTCGCCTGCGCGTACGAATTGTTTAGTTGTCGAAGGAAACACGCGCCGGATCGGCGAAATGGCCGCTCGCGCGTGCAGAGGCACTTTTCGCCGGCGCAAGACATCGGCAAAAACCCGCGTCGATGCGTCTAGAAGAGTTTTTTCTCCAGCTTGTTGCAGAATCGCTAGCTCAAGTAATATCCGCGTACCCCGGCCCCCCTGCGGGACCGGTTCCGATCTGGAGACCTGGAGGAAACATGGAATACAACCGTCTGTTGCACACCCTGCGTGTTACCGCCATTGCAGGCGTGGCAGCGGCATCGCTCGGCGTCGCGGGTTCTGCATTCGCACAGATCCCGAACAAAACGCTCGTCTACTGCTCAGAAGGCAGCCCGGCGGGTTTTGATTCCGCGCAATTCACGACCGGCGTCGATTTCACCGCCGCCACGTTCACCGTCTACAACCGCCTCGTCGAATTCGAGCGCGGCGGCACCAAGGTCGAGCCGGGCCTCGCCGAGAAGTGGGACGTCTCGTCCGACGGCAAGGTCTACACGTTCCACCTGCGCCACGGCGTGAAGTTCCACACGACCGACTTCTTCAAGCCGACGCGTGAATTCAACGCGGACGACGTCGTGTTCTCGTTCGAGCGCATGCTCGATCCGAACCAGCCGTTCCGCAAGGCCTACCCGGTGTCGTTCCCGTACTTCACCGACATGGGCCTCGACAAGCTGATCACGAAGGTCGAGAAGGTCGATCCGTATACCGTGAAGTTCACGCTGGCCGAGCCGAACGCGCCGTTCATCCAGAACATGGCGATGGAATTCGCGTCGATCCTGTCGGCCGAATACGGCGATCAGCTGATGAAGGCCGGCAAGGCCGCCGACATCAACCAGAAGCCGATCGGCACGGGCCCGTTCATCTTCCGCAGCTACACGAAGGACGCGACGATCCGTTTCGACGGCAATCCTGATTACTGGAAGAAGGGCGCGGTGAAGCTGTCGAAGCTGATCTTCTCGATCACGCCCGACCCGGGCGTGCGCGTGCAGAAGATCAAGCGCAACGAATGCCAGGTGATGAGCTATCCGCGTCCGGCCGACATCGCGACGCTGAAGGCCGACTCGGGCATCGACATGCCGTCGCAGCCGGGCTTCAACCTCGGCTACCTCGCGTACAACGTCGAGCACAAGCCGGTCGACAAGCTCGAAGTGCGTCAGGCACTCGACATGGCGATCAACAAGAAGGCGATTCTCGAATCCGTCTATCAGGGGGCGGGCCAGGCAGCCGGCGCGCCGATGCCGCCGACCCAATGGTCGTACGACAAGAACCTGAAGATGCCCGCGTACGACACCGCGAAGGCGAAGGCGCTGCTCGCGAAGGCCGGCTTCGCGAACGGCTTCGACATCACGCTGTGGGCGATGCCGGTGCAGCGCGCGTACAACCCGAACGCCCGCCTGATGGCCGAGATGATCCAGGCCGACTGGGCGAAGATCGGCGTGAAGGCGAAGATCGTCACGTACGAGTGGGGCGAGTACATCAAGCGCGCGCACACGGGCGAGCAGGACACGATGCTGATCGGCTGGACGGGCGACAACGGCGACCCCGACAACTGGCTCGGCACGTTGCTCGGCTGCGAAGCGATCAAGGGCAACAACTTCTCGCACTGGTGCTACAAGCCGTTCGACGACCTGGTCCAGAAGGGCCGCACGACGACGGGCCAGGACGCGCGCACGAAGATCTACACGCAGGCTCAGCAGATCTTCGCGCAGCAGCTGCCGTTCTCGCCGATCGCGAACTCGACGGTCTACCAGCCGGTACGCAAGACCGTGGTCGACATGCGCATCGAGCCGCTCGGCTATGCACGCTTCGACGGTGTCGGCGTGAAGTAATACGGCCCGTGTAAGCTGTCGCGAAGACCGGCTAACTCATCCGGCGGCGGGAGGCCAAAAGCTTCCCGTCGCCGGTCGCACATTTCCCACAAGAAAATACGAGACGCATCATGTTCACTTTCGTGTTGCGCCGCGTGGGCATGGTGATCCCGACCTTCATCGGCATCACCATCCTGGCGTTTGCGCTGATTCACCTGATACCGGGCGACCCCATCGAAGTGATGATGGGCGAGCGCGGCGTCGATCCCGCGATGCATGCGGAGGCAATGAAACGGCTCGGGCTCGACCAGCCGCTGCCCGTGCAGTACATCCACTACATCGGCCGTGCGCTGCACGGCGACCTCGGCACGTCGATCATCACCAATACCAGCGTCGCGGGCGAATTCTTCGCGCGCTTCCCGGCGACCGTCGAGCTGTCGCTGTGCGCGCTCGTGTTCGCGCTCGCGGTCGGCCTGCCGGCCGGCGTGATCGCCGCGCTGCGGCGCGGCTCGGTCGTCGATCACGGCGTGATGGGCACCGCGCTCACCGGCTACTCGATGCCGATCTTCTGGTGGGGGCTGATCCTCATCATGGTGTTTTCGTCATATCTCGGCTGGACGCCCGTATCGGGGCGCATCGCGGTCGAATACGACTTCCCGCATCCGACGGGCTTCATGCTGATCGACGCGCTGCTCGCGCCGGACGAAGGCGCGTTCAGGTCGGCGGTCAGCCACCTGATCCTGCCCGCGATCGTGCTCGGCACGATCCCGCTCGCGGTGGTCGCGCGGATGACGCGCTCGTCGATGCTCGAAGTGCTGCGCGAGGACTACATCCGCACCGCACGCGCGAAGGGGCTGTCGCCCGCGCGCGTGGTCGTCGTGCATGCGCTGCGCAACGCGCTGATCCCGGTCGTCACCGTGATCGGCCTGCAGATCGGCACGCTGCTCGCCGGCGCCGTGCTGACCGAGACGCTCTTTTCGTGGCCCGGCGTCGGCAAGTGGCTGATCGATGCGATCGGCCGCCGCGACTATCCGGTCGTCCAGGGCGGCATCCTGTTGATCGCGACGCTCGTGATCATCGTGAACCTGGTCGTCGACCTGCTGTACGGCGTGCTGAATCCGCGCATCCGCCACACGAGGTAATTCCATGAGCAATCTGCAAAACACCCTGCCGAGCGAATCCGCGCCGGCCGGCGGCCGTGCGCTCGCGCTGCGCGAGTTCTGGGCCAACTTCTCGCGCAACCGCGGCGCCGTCGGCGCCGGCATCGTCGTGCTGGTGCTGATCCTGGTCGCGATCTTCGCACCGCTGATCGCGCCGCACAGCCCGGTCGAGCAATACCGCGACTTCGTGAAGATCCCGCCCGCGTGGCTCGCTGGCGGCAACTGGCAGTTCATCCTCGGCACCGACGAAGCGGGGCGCGACATCCTTTCGCGCCTGATGTTCGGCGCGCGCATGTCGTTCTGGATCGGCTTCGTGTCGGTCGTGCTCGCGCTGATCCCCGGCATCGTGCTCGGGCTGGTCGCCGCGTTCTTCCAGAAGTGGGCCGACACGCCCGTGATGCGCATCATGGACGTGCTGCTCGCGCTGCCGTCGCTGCTGCTCGCGGTCGCGGTCGTCGCGATCATCGGCCCGGGCCTCACCAACACGATGTTCGCGATCGCGATCGTCGCGCTGCCGGCCTATGTGCGTCTCACGCGCGCGTCGGCGCTCGGCGAACTGCAGAAGGAGTACGTGACGGCGTCGCGCGTGGCCGGTGCCGGCACGCTGCGCCTGATGTTCTCGCAGGTGCTGCCGAACTGCACCGCGCCGCTGATCGTGCAGGCGACGCTCGGCTTCTCGTCGGCCATCCTCGACGCGGCGGCGCTCGGCTTCCTCGGCCTCGGCGTGCAGCCGCCGACCGCCGAGTGGGGCGCGATGCTGGCCTCCGCGCGCGACTACATCGACAACGCCTGGTGGATCGTGACGATGCCCGGCCTGTCGATCCTGATTTCGGTGCTCGCGATCAACCTGCTCGGCGACGGGCTGCGCGACGCGCTCGATCCCAAACTGAAGCGGATGGCGTGAGATGAAACAACCCCCACACTCACTATGTTCGCTGCCCCCCAAGGGGGCGGTCGCCCTCCTTGGGGCGGCCCGGCGGAGGACGACATGAGCCAAAATCTACTGACTATCCGCAATCTCGCGGTGAACTTCAACGGCCTGCCCGCTGTCGACCGGATCAACCTGTCGATCGCGCCGGGCGAGGTGGTGGGCGTCGTCGGCGAATCGGGCTCGGGCAAGAGCGTGACGATGATGGCGCTGATGGGCCTGATCGACGCGCCGGGCAAGGTGACGGCCGACGAGGTCACGTTCAACGGCGTGGACCTGCTGAAGGCGTCGCCGAAGGCGCGCCGCAAGATCGTCGGCAAGGACATCGCGATGGTGTTCCAGGACGCGCTGACGAGCCTGAACCCGAGCTACACGGTCGGCTACCAGATCAAGGAGGTGCTGAAGCTGCACGAAGGCCTGCGCGGCGACGCGCTGCACCGGCGCGCGCTCGAGCTGCTCGACCAGGTCGGCATTCCCGATGCGAAGAACCGCATCACGTCGTTCCCGCACCAGATGTCGGGCGGCATGAACCAGCGCGTGATGATCGCGATGGCGGTCGCGTGCAACCCGAAGCTGCTGATCGCCGACGAGCCGACCACCGCGCTCGACGTGACGATCCAGGCGCAGATCATGGATCTGCTCGTGAAGCTGCAGAAGGAGCGCGGGATGGCGCTCGTGCTGATCTCGCACGACCTGGCCGTGGTGTCGGAGGTCGCGCAGCGCGTCGCGGTGATGTACGCGGGCGAGGTCATCGAGACCAATCGCGTGCCGGACATCTTCCGTGCGCCGCATCATCCGTACACCGAAGCGCTGCTCGCGGCGATTCCCGAGCACAATAAGGGGGCGCGTCGCCTTGCCGCATTGCCGGGCATGGTGCCGGGCCGCGATGATCGCCCGTCCGGCTGCCTGTTCGCACCGCGCTGCAAGTACGTCGTCGACGATTGCCGCAAGGCGCGTCCGGCGCTCGATACGCTGGTGCCGGGCAACGATGCGATGCGTGCGCGCTGCATCAAGCCGCTCAATGTTTCCAACCTCGACCTGACGGGAGGCGCACGATGAATGCAGTCAATCAAACGCGTGCCACGCCGCACGACGAGGAAGCCGTGCTGGTGGCCGACGGTCTCGCGAAGCACTATACGGTCAAGCGCGGGATGTTCGGTCAGGGCACGGTGAAGGCGCTGAACGGCGTGTCGTTCACGCTGAAGCGCGGCAAGACGCTCGCCGTCGTCGGCGAGTCGGGCTGCGGGAAGTCGACGCTCGCGCGCCAGCTCACGATGATCGAGACGCCCACCTCGGGCCACCTGACGATCGACGGCAAGGACGTGGCCGGCGCGAATCGCGAGACGGTCGCCGACCTGCGCCGCCGCGTGCAGATGGTGTTCCAGAACCCGTTCGCGTCGCTGAACCCGCGCAAGACGGTCGAGCAGACGCTCGCCGAGCCGCTCGAGATCAACACGAACCTGACGGCCGCCGAGCGCGCGGCGCGCATCGCGCAGATCATGCGCACGGTCGGCCTGCGGCCCGAGCACGCGAAGCGCTACCCGCACATGTTCTCGGGCGGCCAGCGCCAGCGGGTCGCGATCGCGCGCGCGATGATCCTCGATCCGCGGATCGTCGTCGCCGACGAGCCCGTATCCGCGCTCGACGTGTCGATCCAGGCGCAGATCCTGAACCTGTTCATGGATCTGCAGGAGCAGTTCAAGACGAGCTACGTGTTCATCTCGCACAACCTGTCGGTGGTCGAGCACATCGCGGACGACGTGATGGTGATGTATTTCGGCAGCGTCGCCGAGCTCGGCGACAAGGCGACGATCTACGCACGCCCGCGCCATCCGTACACGCGCGCGCTGATGTCGGCGACGCCGGCGATCTTCGAGGAAGACCGCCGCGTGCAGATCAAGCTGCAGGGCGAGCTGCCGTCGCCGCTCAATCCGCCGTCGGGCTGCGCGTTTCACCAGCGCTGCCCGTACGCGGTCGAGCGCTGTCGCGTCGAGGAACCGCAGCTGCGCGACGTCGACGGACGCCGCGTGGCCTGCCATCGCGCCGAGGAGGTGGGGGAGGCGAATGCCTGATGGGTTGGCGGCGCGCGCGCCTGGCGTGCGCCGTTCGGGGGCTGGCAGCGCGCGCGTGATGCGCGCGTGCCGCAACGCACGGCGCTGGAGCGTGCGCACGGTCACGGGCGCGGCGCTGGCCGGCGCGTGCGTGGCCGCCAGCATGCTGGTCCCGGTCGACGCCGCGCGTGCCGAAGGGCGCGCGCCGGCGAGTTCGCCGATCCGTCCGTCGCAGGTTCCGCCGCCCGGGATGAGCCTGCCGGGCTTCCACGTGCCGTCCGTGTCGAACGGCACGGTCGCGCGCGGCACGGTGCGCGTGCAGCCCGCGCGCATGCCGTTTTATGTCGCCACCAAGGGCAAGGTCACGCTGTACGTGCTCGGCACGCTGCACACCGGCGACCCGTCCGACTATCCGCCCGCGCAACCGTTCCGGCCGCCGATCCTCGCGGCGCTCGCCGCGTCGCCGACGCTCGCGCTCGAGCTGTCGCCGGACGATCTGCTCGAATCGCAGGACGACGTGTCGAAATACGGCGTGTGCCGCTATCCGTGCCTGCAGCGCCTGCTGCCCGAGCCGCTGTGGCAGCGCCTCGCGGCGCGCCTGCGCGGCAACCCGGCCGCGCTCGTGGAGATCCGCCGGATGCGGCCGTGGCTCGCGGCGCTGGTCGTCGAGACCTACGACTCGCTGTCGGCCGGCCTGCAGACCGAGTACGGCACCGAGGCGCAGCTGCAGAACGTGTTCCTGAAGAAGAGCGGCCGCGTGATCGGGCTCGAGACGCTCGCCGAGCAGATGCGCGCGTTCACCGGGCTGACGCTCGCCGAGCAGCGCGAGATGCTCGCGCAGGACATGGTGCAGACGCCGGCGCAGAACGCCGACGACATCAAGGCGCTGCACCGGCTGTGGCGAATTGGCGACGCCGATGCGATCTCGGCGTGGGCGGTCGCGAAGAGCGAACGGCTGGCCCGTTCGAAGGCGCTGTCGGCGTCGATCGACAACAAGATCCTGTACGAGCGCAACCGGCGCTTCGTTGCACGGATGACGGCAATCGCCGCGCCGAACCGGCCGGTATTCGTCGCGATCGGCGCGCTGCATCTGGGCGGCCCGCGCGGCGTGCTCGAATTGTTGCGCCAGCAAGGATACCGGGTCGACGCGAACTGATCGCGCCGGGTGCCGCGTACCGTTCCTCCCCTGTTTGATTGACGGCTCACCTGCGGTGTGAGGCGCCTGTGCAGCCCGCGCGGTTCGATAAGGAAAACCCTCGAATCCTCAGGAAATAGCGTTTAAAACGATTGACATCCCGTTCTGGCAATCTCTATTCTTCATCCCACAAGTTGAAAAATTGAAAAGAATAGAAAAAGTTCTACGGGGTAGCAGAAAACAAAGCGCGGGGTTAGCGTAGCCGGCACGCGATGGTCGTGCCGGCCGCGGAGTGTCTGCATGCACGGCGGGGCCAATCATCGTCGGCACAACACGACAAATGCATGCGACAGACTTGCGGATAAGCGACGTTCCGTCGTCCGACCGGGGGAAGCAGCAATCGGGCGGCGGCGGACGTTTTTTAATCCGGAGCATCTTTCCGGTCGCCGTCGACAGACGGTTTCGGGGGGCGAATCGACAGACGGCAAAGTCCGCGGCGATTGTGCCAACAGAAAAGCGCCACACGGGCGCTTTTTTCTTTGGTGCGGCGGTTTCCGTCAGGCGGCGGGGCTTGCGCGCCTGTCAGGCGCCTTCGTCGGCCTGCAGCGCACCGGGCGCGACGACGTCGACCCCCGCCGCTTCCAGCGCCGCGCGAATCCGCTTCGCGAACGCGAGCGCATGCGGGCCGTCGCCGTGCAGGCAGACGGTCTGCGCATTGAGCGGCACCCACTCGCCGCTCACCGCCCGCACCTTCCGCTCGCGCACCATGTCGAGCGTGCGCGCGAGCACCGCATCCTCATCGTCGATCAGCGCGCCGGGCTGGCTGCGCGGCACGAGCGAGCCGTCCGCGCGGTAGCCGCGATCGGCGAACACTTCCTCCACCGCGGCAAGCCCCGCGTGGCGGGCGGCCGCGACGAACACGCTGTTCGCGAGCCCGAACACGGCTAGCGACGGATCGAAGTCGTGGATCGCGGACACCACCGCATCGGCGATCATCGGGTCGCGCGCGGCCTGGTTGTACAGCGCGCCGTGCGGCTTCACGTGCGCGATGCGGCCGCCTTCGGCCTGCGCGATCGCCGACAGCGCGCCGAGCTGGTACAGCACGCCCGCATAGATGTCGCCGGCCGGCAGGTGCATTTCCTTGCGGCCGAAATTCTCCGGGTCGTGAAAGCTCGGGTGCGCGCCGATCGACACGCCTTTCTGCACGGCCCAGCGCACGCAGTCGCGCATCGCATTGGCGCCGCCTGCATGCCAGCCGCACGCGATGTTCGCCGACGTGACGAGGTCGAGCAGCGCCTCGTCCGATCCGCATCCTTCGCCGAGATCGGCATTCAGATCGATTTCCATGATGTTCTCGTCCACTGATGGCGTGGCGCGTCCTCCATGTTGCTTCCGCCATTGTCACGCCGCGCGCGATTGCGCGCGGCGGCGCGTTTCCTCGCGCATCTCGATCGCGACGTCGATCTGCCGCAGATAGGCACGTTCCGCGGTCAGGGCGGCGCGCGCGGCGTCGGGTGTCGCGCGCACGAAGCGGATCGGCAGGTTGAGCCGGGCCTGTGCGAGTTTCCAGAGATCCGCGCGGATCACCGTGCCGATCTTCGGATAGCCGCCGGTGGTCTGCGCGTCGTGCATCAGCACGATCGGCTGGCCGTTCGGCGGCACCTGGATCGTACCGGGCAGCACCGCGTGCGACAGCAGCTCGGCCGGCCGCTCGCGCACCAGCTCGGCGCCGGCGAGACGATAGCCCATCCGGTTGCTGTTGGCGGTGACGAGCCATTCCCCGTCCCAGAACGCCTGCTGCGAATCGGCCGCGAACGACGCGTAGTCGGGGCCCGGCAGCACGCGCACGGGCATTGCCCACGGCGCATGCGCGGGACGGTGCCGGCGCGGCGGCTCGTCGACGCGCACGAATGCGCACCACGCGGGCGCCTTCACGCCGAATTCGGGCGCATCGGCCGCGAGGCAGCCGGCGCCGGCTGGCGGCACGCCGACCGGGAGCCGATCGCCGTCGCGCAGCGCGCGGCCGCCGAGGCCGCCGAAGCGCGACGCGAGATCGGTGCTGCGCGAGCCGAGCATCGGCAGCACGTCGATGCCGCCCGCGATGCACAGGTAGCCGCGCATCCCGCGCTTCGCGGCCGGCAGCACGAGCGTCTGCCCGGCCTCGACCGGCAGGCTCCACCATGAATACACGGGCTTGCCGTCGAGCGTCGCGCCGAATTCGGTGCCGGTGATCGCGATGCGCGTCGCGCGGGTGAAGCGGAACGCGGCCGGGCCGATCGTGATCTCGACGGCCGCCGCGTCGGGGCGGTTGCCGACCAGCCGGTTGCCGACCTCGAGCGCGAGGCCGTCGAGCGCGCCGCCCTGCGCGACGCCGAGATGGCGCGTGCCGCGGCGGCCGAGATCCTGCACGGTCGACAGCGGGCCGGCGCGGACCACCTCGATCGTGCCCGGTGCGATGTTCTGGCTCATGTCGCGTCGACTCCCGCAATGGTGAAGCGCACGCGGTCGCCGGGCAGCAAGAGCGTCGGCTGCGGCCGCGTGGGGTCGAACAGCACGTGCGACGTGCGGCCGATCAGCTGCCAGCCGCCGGGCGACGTGGCCGGATAGATGCCGGTCTGCGCACCGCCGATGCCGACCGAGCCGGCCGGCACTTCCAGTCGCGGTGCCGCGCGGCGCGGCGTGTGCAGCGACGCATCGAGGCCGCCGAGATACGCGAAGCCCGGCTGGAAGCCGACGAAGAACACGACGTATTCGCCGGCCGCGTGGCGCGCGACGACTTCGTCGGCCGACAGCCCGGTATGCGCGGCGACGGCCAACAGGTCAGGCCCGGCCGCGCCGCCGTACTCGACCGGAATCTCGATCGCGCGGCCGTCCGCGTGCTCGACGTCGGCGGTTTCCCACGCGTCGCGCAGCGCCGGCGTGAGCGACTCGGCCGTCGCGGCGAGCGCGTCGAACACGATCGTCAGGTTGTTCATGCCCGGCACGACGTCGATCACGTCGGGCCACGCGCGCGCGGCCTCGGCGACGGCCCAGACGCGGCGCTGGCAATCGAGCGTGGCGGGCGGCGGCATCTCGCACACGAGGGCGGCATCGCCGAGCGGATAAATGCGGGGTTGCGTCATCGGACTGGCACGGTTCGGACGGCAATGTTAGCGCACATTGTCAATAAAATATCGACAACTTCCCAATAAGCGTTTTCGCCTAGCTCGTATACGGCGGCTTCTGTCGTACACTCGGCACACCCTGACATCCCGCTTGCGCCGCCTTTCCATGAAGCGTCCTCCGACCAAGATCGTGTCATCCGAACACCTCGTTTCCGATTCGAGCGCGGAGCTGTCGGAGCTCGAATACGGGCTCATCATGGCCGGCAACGCATTCAACCGCTGGATGGTGCGCTGCATGTCGGCCGCGGGCGCGAAGGACATGACGGCGGTTGAGGTGTCGCTGCTGCATCACGTCAGCCATCGCGAACGCAAGAAGAAGCTCGCCGACATCTGCTTCGTGCTCAATATCGAGGATACGCACGTCGCGACCTACGCGCTGAAAAAACTGATCGCGCGCGGCTATGTGAAGAGCGAGAAGAGCGGCAAGGAGGTGTTCTTCTTCGCGACCGACGCGGGCCGCGAGCTGTGCCTGAAGTATCGGGAGGTGCGCGAGCATTGCCTGATCGAGACGCTGAAGGACAGCGGCCTCACCAACGAGCAGATCGGCGACGCGGCGCAGTTGCTGCGCCACGCATCGGGCCTCTACGACACGGCCGCGCGTGCGGCGGCTTCGCTGTAAACGATTGCGAACGGGACGGTGAACGCGGTGACGCGCGGCATGCCGCTGGCGCGGTGTCGCGCGCCGCGTCATCCGGCAGCGGCGGGGTAAAGCGCGCCGTCGGTCACGATCCAGCGCATCGCGAGATCGTGCACTTCGGCGGGCAGCGCATCCACGCGGCACGCTTCATACGCGATGCCGACCGTCACCGGCAGCGTGTCGCCCGGCCAGATCGCGAGCGTGCGGTCGTAATAGCCGCCGCCATAGCCGAGCCGGTAGCGCTGCAGATCGAATCCCACACACGGAATCAGCAATAGGTCGGGCACGACGATGACCCCGGACGCCGGTTCCGGAATCCGGTGGTGCCCCTCGCGCATCGGCGTATCGGCATCCCATGCATGGAACGCGAGCGGCGTGTGCTTCTCGCCGATCACCGGCAGCGCGGCACGGCGGCCCGGGCCTGCCGCGGCCCACGCGAGCACCGCGTCGCGCGCGTCGAATTCGCCCGCCAGCGGCCAGTAGAAGCCGACCGTGCGCGGTGCGAGCTGCTCGAGCAACAGGCGCAGCCGCGCGTCGAGCGCGGCGTTCGCGGCGGGCTGCGACGCGGCGTCGCGACGCGCGCCGGACAGCGTTTTGCGCAGCGCAACCTTCGGGTTCGGCACAGGGTTGCATGCTATGCTTTCGTTCACTTCGTGCTCCATTCAAAACGATGTCGAACAGCCTTTTCCGAGTATATCGCGCGGTCGCGCTCACGCTTTCGGCCGCCGCGCTCGTCGCGGGCACGGCCGCGTGCGCGGCACCGAACGACGACACGCTCGCCGGGGACGACCAGATCTTCGTGCAGCTTCGCGAAGCCGCGCGCCGCAACGACGCCGCGAAGGCCGCGCAGCTCGCGTCGATGATCCCGAACTATCCGGTCCCGTCCTACGTCGAGTATTTCCAGATCAAGCCGCAGTTGTTCGATTCGACGGGCCGCGCACGTGCCGACGCGCCCGACGCACCCGTGCAGTCGTTCCTGCAGCGCTACGACGGCCAGGCGATCGCCGACCGCCTGCGCAACGACTACCTGCTCGTGCTCGGCGCGCGCCACGACTGGCGCAACTTCGACGACCAGTACAAGCGCTTCGTGCTCGACGACGACACGCAGGTCAAGTGCTATGCGCTCGAATCACGCGCGGCGCGCGGCGAGAACGTCGCCGAGGCGGCGCGCGCGCTGCTCGTCGAGCCGAAATACTACGGCGACGCCTGTGTCGACCTGATTACGGCACTGACGGTCAACCAGCAGTTCACGAGCGATGACGTGTGGCAGCAGGCGCGCCTCGCGTACGAGCAGAACTACACGACGCTCGGCGGCAAGATCGTCGACGCGCTCGGCCCGCGCCCGGTCAGCTTCGACCAGGCGACGAGCGCACCGCCGCTGTACCTCGCGCGCGGCATCGGCCCCGACGCCGTGTCGCACCAGCTCGCGCTGATCGCCCTCGGCCGCATGGCGCGCAACGATCCGGACGCGGCGGCAGGGATGCTGACGTCGGTCACCGGCTCGCTGACGAAGCAGGAACAGGCGATCGCGTGGGGGGCGATCGGCTACCAGGGCGCGATCAAGCGCTCGCCGCTCGCGTCGGTCTGGTATGCGAAATCCGCGAACGCGCCGCTGTCGAATCCGGGCTACGAATGGCGCACGCGCGCCGCGCTGCTCGCCGGCAACTGGCCGATGGTGCGCTGGTCGATCGAACAGATGCCGCCGTCGCTGCGCGACGATCCGGCATGGATCTACTGGCATGCGCGCGCGCTCAAGCAGAGCGGCGACACGCTGCAGGCGAACCAGGAATTCGAGCAGGTCGCGGGCCAGTACAATTTCTACGGGCAGCTCGCCGGCGAAGAGCTCGGCCAGCGCACGTCGATCCCGCCGCGCACGAAGGTGAGCGACGCCGAGGTCGACGCGATGAGCAAGATCCCGGGCTTCGCGCTCGCGCAGCGCTTCTACGGGCTGAACCTGCGCCTCGAAGGCAATCGCGAATGGAACTGGCCGCTGCGCGGGATGACCGATCGCCAGCTGCTCGCGGCCGCCGAGTACGGCAAGCGCGTCGACCTGCTCGACCGCACGGTCAACACGGCCGACCGCACGAAGGCCGAGCACGACTTCACGCTGCGCTATCCGTCGCCGTACCGCGACATCGTCGAGCGCTACGCGCAGTCGTCGGGCCTCGACATCGAATGGGCGTACGGGCTGATCCGCCAGGAATCGCGCTTCATCACGAACGCGCGTTCGTCGGTCGGCGCGGGCGGGCTGATGCAGCTGATGCCGGCCACCGCGCAGATCGTCGCGAAGAAGCTCGGGATGGGCACGATCACGCGTGCGCAGATGCACGACATCAATACCAACATCCAGCTCGGCACCTGGTATCTGGCCGACATCTACAATACCTTCGACAGCTCGCCGGTGCTGGCGACCGCCGGTTACAACGCGGGCCCGGGCCGGCCGCGCCAGTGGCGCCAGGTATTGACGCAGCCGGTCGAAGGCGCGATCTTCGCGGAGACGATTCCGTTCAACGAGACGCGCGACTACGTGAAGAACGTGCTGTCGAATACCGTCTACTACGCGGCGCTCTTCGAGGGCAAACCGCAGTCGTTGAAGAAGCGTCTAGGCATGATCTCGCCCTGATCCGCAATCTTCACACTGCCGCGCGAGACGCGGCAGTGTTCTTTTGAGGTCTCGAACATGGATCGCCAGACCGTCGCGCTATTGGGCGGCACCGGCTTCATCGGCAGCCTGCTCGTCAACGCGCTGATCGACGCCGGCAAGCAGGTACGGATCGGCACGCGGCGGCGCGAGCACGCGCGCCACCTGCAGATGCTGCCGGTCGAGATCGTCGAACTCGACGCGTTCGATACGCGCACGCTGGCCCGGTTCGTCGCCGGCGCGCACGCGGCCGTCAATCTCGTCGGCGTGCTGCACGGCGGCCACGGCACGCCGTACGGGCCGGGGTTCGAGCGCGCGCACGTCGCGCTGCCGGCCGCGCTGGCCGCCGCGTGCGTCGAAGTCGGCGTGCGGCGCGTGCTGCACATGAGCGCGCTCGGCGCCGATTCGCATGGCCCGAGCATGTACCAGCGCTCGAAGGGCGACGGCGAGGCCGCGCTGCATGCGGTCGCGGCGACCGATTCGCTCGCGCTGACGATCTTCCGCCCGTCGGTCGTGTTCGGCCCCGGCGACGCCTTTCTCAACACGTTCGCGAACCTGCAGCGCACGCTGCCCGTGCTGCCGCTCGCGATGCCCGACGCGCGCTTCCAGCCGGTGTTCGTCGGCGACGTGGTGCGCGCGTTCGTCAACACGCTCGATCTCGCGGGCGCACACGGCAAGACCTACGAGCTCGGCGGCCCGACCGTCTATACGCTCGAGCAGCTGGTGCGCTATTGCGGCACGCTGGTCGGCCGGCAGGCACGCATCGTGCGGCTGCCCGACGCGCTCGCGCGGCTGCAGGCGCGCGTGTTCGAATGCCTGCCCGGCGAGCCGGTGATCACGCGCGACAATCTTGCATCGATGTCGGTGCCGAACGTGCTGTCCGGGCCGCTCGCGCCGGAACTCGGAATCTCGCCCGCGAGTCTCGAGAGCATCGCGCCCGCGTATCTCGGCCACGCCGCGCAGCGGTCCCGCTTCGACTGGTTCCGCTCGCGCCGCCACTAGGCGTCGCGGGCCGCCGCTTTCCGTCAATCACTTTCGCGCTTTCCGGAACACCGCCATGAAACTCGTCATTGGAGACAAGAATTACTCGTCGTGGTCGATGCGGCCGTGGCTGCTGCTCGCGCATTTCGGGATCCCGTTCGACGAGATCGCGATCGAGCTGCGCCGCGACGACACGGCTGCCCGCATCCGCGAGTATTCGCCGACCGGCAAGGTGCCGTGCCTGATCGACGATCACGGCACCGCGATCTGGGATTCGCTTGCGATCGCCGAAACGCTCGCCGAGCGCTATCCGCAGTTCCCGATGTGGCCGGACGATCCGCTCGACCGCGCGCACGCGCGCTGCATCTCGGCCGAGATGCACGCGGGCTTCGCCGCGCTGCGCACGCAGATGGGGATGAACGTGCGCGCGTCGATGCCGGGGCGCGGCGCGACGCCCGATGCGCTCGCCGACGTCGCGCGCATCGACGCGCTGTGGAGCGCGTGCATCGAGGCATCGGGCGGCCCGTTCCTGTTCGGCGAGTTCGGGATCGCCGATGCGATGTACGCGCCCGTCGTGATGCGCTTCAACACGTATGCGCCGGCGCTGTCGCCGGAGGCGGCCGGCTACGCGGCACGCGTGACGGCGCTGCCGGCGGTGCAGCGCTGGATCGAAGCCGCGCGCCGCGAAACCAACGTGATTGCCGAATACGAACCGACGCCATGAACATCTACGCGGTAGGCGGAGCGATCCGCGACGAATTGCTCGGCGTGCCGGTGCAGGACCGCGATTACGTGGTGGTGGGCGCGACGCCCGAGCAGATGGCCGCGCAAGGCTTCCGGCCGGTCGGCAAGGATTTCCCCGTGTTCCTGCATCCGGACACGCAGGAGGAATACGCGCTCGCGCGCACCGAGCGCAAGACGGCGGCCGGCTATCACGGCTTCCAGTTCTACTACGCGCCCGACGTGACGCTCGACGAGGACCTCGCGCGGCGCGACCTGACGATCAACGCGATGGCGCGCGAAGTGAGCCCGGAAGGCGTGTTGATCGGGCCGGTGATCGATCCGTTCGACGGGCAGGCCGACCTGCATGCACGCGTGTTCCGGCACGTGGGCGACGCGTTCGTCGAGGATCCGGTGCGGATCCTGCGGATCGCGCGCTTTGCCGCGCGCTTCGCGGATTTCACGGTCGCGGACGACACGCTCGCGCTGATGCGGCGCATGGTCGACGCGGGCGAAGCGGACGCGCTGGTGCCCGAGCGCGTGTGGCAGGAGATCGCGCGCGGGCTGATGGAGGCGAAGCCGTCGCGGATGTTCGCGGTGCTGCGCGAGTGCGGCGCGCTCGCGCGCGTCCTGCCCGAGGTCGGCGCGCTGTGGGGCGTGCCGCAGCGCGCCGACTACCACCCGGAAGTCGACACGGGCGTGCACGTGATGATGGTCGTCGACTATGCGGCGAAGCAGGGCTATTCGCTGCCGGTGCGCTTCGCGGCGCTCACGCACGATCTCGGCAAGGCGACGACACCCGCCGACGTGCTGCCGCGCCACGTCGGCCACGAAGGCCGCGGCGTCGACCTCATCAAGCCGTTGTGCGAGCGGCTGCGCGTGCCGAACGACTGCCGCGATCTCGCGCTGGTGGTCGCGCGCGAGCACGGCAACCTGCATCGCGTGATGGAGATGGGCGCGGCGGCGCTGGTGCGGCTCTTCGAGCGCAGCGATGCGCTGCGCAAGCCGGCGCGCTTTGCCGAGATGCTGCAGGCGTGCGAGTCGGACGCGCGCGGCCGGCTCGGGCTCGACTCGCAGCCGTATCCGCAGGCCGAGCGGCTGCGCGTGGCGCTGGTCGCGGCGCGCAGCGTCGACGCCGGCGCGATCGCGCGCGGCATCGGCGACGATGCGATGCAGATCAAGGACGCCGTGCATCGCGCACGGGTCGAGGCCGTCAAGCAGGCGCTGGCGATCGGCGAATAGTGCGGAACAACCGGGTGGCGCGGTGTGCCGCCCGGCCGCCGGCCGTCATTGCTTCGTGCGGGCGGCGGCGCGGCGGGCCGGGGTGGCGGCGGCCGGACGCTTGCCGGCGGGCGCGCGCGGTTTCCCGGCAGCCGGCTTTGCCGTTGCGCGGGCCGGCGTGTCGGCGGGGGCCGCCGCGTCCGCGTCGCGCCCGCGGGTCGGCGTCGGCGTCGGCGTCGGCGTCGGCGTCGGGTCGCGGCGGCTCACGCGCGGCTCGCCCGGCGTCGGACCGGCACCGCGCGCAAGCGGCCTGATTTCCATCGCCGCGGACCCGAATTCGGCGCAGCTGTCGTCGAAGAGCGGCAGCGTGCCGACCGCGATCAGTTCGGCGGGCCCGTCACCGACGTTCGCGACGCGATGGCGCTTCCTCGCATCGAAGTGCAGCGAGTCGCCGGGCGACAGCGGGTAATCCTGCTTGCCGATCGTGTAGCAGAGGCGGCCGGCCAGCACGTATACGAACTCGTCGCCGCCGTGCGCGACCCATTCCGAGCGGTAGCCCTCCATCATCCGGACCTTGAGCGCGTTGATCTGGCTGCCGTCGAAGGTGGTGGACAGCCGCTCGTACCACTGCGACGTGGCGTCGACCGCGTACGGTTCGCGGCGGCCCGCGTGCGAGTCGGGCCGCGCCTGGCGCGGCTGGTCGATCAGCGTGCCGAGCGGCACGTTCAGCGCCTTCGCGACGTTGACGAGCGACGACAGCGAGATGCCGGTGAGATGGCGCTCGACCTGCGACAGGAACCCGACCGACAGGTTCGCCTCGGTCGCGACTTCGAGCAGCGTCTTCTTCGCTTCCCGGCGCAGGCGCCGAATGCGCTGGCCGATACGCATGATGTCTGAATCCATGGATCTCTTTCGTCGCAACGAGTCGGAAGGCGAGCGGAGGGCGGTGCGGTCGCCGGGACGTTGCGTTCCGCGAACACACGAAGCACGGCCGTCGGAACGACGAAGCCGGCGCATTGTACCGTGACCCGCGCGCGATAGCGCCCGGACGGCGCCGCGCCGCGCATGGCCGCGCCGCCGTCGCGCGCCGCGCCGGTAATTTTAGCCCTACGAAAATTTTGGCTTGACCTCAATTCCGGCGTGCTCTAGATTCTGTCGCGCGCATCAAACAAAGTTAAGTGAGACAAAAATTTTCCCCAGGGCCTGCCGCCGGAACGGCACCGCGGCCCGGCTGTCGGCTGGACCGCGCGTCGTCCGCGCACGGGCGGCGGGCCGTTTCAGGCGCGCGCCATGCCGCGTGACGCCGCCGGCCGCCGACAACAATCCATAGCGGGTTTCCGATGATCGATCGACTGAAATACAGCTTCTCCGGCCTTCCCTCGTATGACGCATCCGTCGCCGACACGCAGGCGGGCCTGTCGCGCCTGCTCGACGCCGCGCGGCTCGACGCGGTCGTGGTCACGTCGCAGGACGAGTACATCACCGAATACCTGCCGCGCCGCAACAACCCGCGCTACGCGCTGTCGGGCTTCGACGGCTCGGCCGGCTGCGGGATCTTCCTGAGCGCGGCGACCGCGCAGGCGCTCGGCGTGCCGCCGTTCGTGCTGTTCGTCGACGGCCGCTATCACCTTCAGGCCGAACAGCAGTGCGACCCGGCGCGCGTGCGGATCGAGAAGCTCGGGATGAACGTGACGATCTGGCAGGCGCTGGCCGACTGGCTGGTCGCGCACGCGAGCCGGCTCGCGCGGGTCGGCTATGACGCGTTGCGGATCAGTGTCGGGCAGCGGGACCGGCTGGTCGAGCAGACGCGGGCGGCGTCGCTCGACTGGACGCGCCTCGTCGAGCGCGAGATCGATCGCGCGATCGCGCTGCCGGGCTGGGTGGTCGAGCGGCCGATCTTCGAGCTGCCGGATGCGATGACCGGCGCGAGCGTCGCGCAGAACCTCGATGCGCTGAACCGGCGGCTCGCCGCGCATACCGGCGCGGCGCCGGGCAAGACCGCGTTCTTCACGTGCGCGTCGGACGATCTCGCGTACCTGCTGAACAGCCGCGGCTATCACATCCCGAATGCGTCGTCGCACCTGGGTTACCTGTTCGCGATCGGCGAGCAGGTCGCGCTGTTCCTGCCGGAAGGTTGCGACCGGTGCCCGGTCGAGCTGGCGTCGTATCCGGCGCTGCACGTGATCCGGCGCGACTTCGCCGAACTCGAGCGCTTCCTCGCGCAGTTCGCGGTCGACCACGTGTGCTACGGCTTCGAATCGGTCAACTGCGCGCTCGTCGAGTCGGTGCGCCGGGTGTGGCCGCACGTGCGCCACGCCGATTTCAACCCGGTCGAGGCGATGCGGGCCGGCAAGACGCCGGCGGTGCTCGAGCGGTTCCGCGACGCGTTTGCGCGCAGCTCGGCGGCGATCGCCGAAACGATGCGCTGGGCGAAGGCCGGCGAGCCGGGGCGGCGTCATACCGAATACGACCTGGCCCGCACGATCAACGACGCGTACGACGCCCGCTCGGCGGTCGCGCTGACGTTCCCGTCGATCGCGGCGAACGGCGCGAACAGCGCGTTCGCGCACTATACGGCGGCGAGCGCCGACGTCGATCTGACGGAAGGCGAACTCGTGCTGCTGGACAGCGGCGCGTACTACGACGCCGGTTTCGCGACCGACTGCACGCGCGTCGTGCTGCGTCGCACGCAGCCGGAAACGGTCGCGCAGCCGTGGCAGCGCGAGATCTACACGGTCGCGCTGAAGGCCTGCATCAAGGGGCTCGTCACGCGCTTTCCGAAGACGGCGACGGGCGGCGACGTCGACGCGACGGTGCGGCAGGTGTGCCGCGATCACGGCTACGATTTCGGCCACGGCACCGGGCACGGCGTCGGGATCCACGTGCACGAGGGCGGCGTGCGGTTCGCGCCGGGCGCGAAGTACGGGCTGGTGCCGAATGCGGTGATTTCGGTCGAGCCGGGCATCTACGTGCCGGGCAAGGGCGGCGTGCGGATCGAGAACATCGTGATCGTGCGCGCGGACGACGAATCGGACACCGTCGCGTTCGAGAACATCGTCACGGTCGGCTACGACTGGGACCTGATCGATGTCGCGCTGCTGGACGACGACGAGCGCGCGTACCTGCGCGACTACGAACGGCTTTGCGTGGAGCGCGGCACGCAGGTCACGGCGTGTCCGCTGCTGTAAGACGGGGAAGGGGCGTGCGGCCGCAGCCGGGCCGCGCGGCCGGCGCGTCGGTGCGCCGGCGTGATCAGTACATCAGCGCAATCAACGTATCAGCGCATCAGCGCCGACACGCGCCCGTCGGGCCCGTAGACGCCGGACGGCGCGGGTGCCGAGCGCAGCACCGCGAGCGCGCGCTCGTTGTAGTCCATCCGGATCCGGATCAGCATTCCGTTGGTCGCATTGGCCTGGCGCGCGCGTTCGGCGGCCTGCAGCAGCAGTTGCCAGCGGCCGGCGAGGCGTGCATCGCGCTCGGCGGCCAGGTCCATCCCTTTCTTGCCGGCCGGAAAGCCGAGCGCGGACAGCTGCGTGTCGCGCGTGCGCTCGAGCTGCGCGAGCCGGTCGATCAGCACGCTTTTCTTCTCGACGATGCCGGGCAGCATCTCGAGCGGCTCCGGTGTCGTGAGCGCTTTTTCCTCGTAGGCGAGCAGGGACGCGAACGCTTCGACCGTCGCGTGTTCGTCGTTGACCGTGGCCAGCAGCTCTTCTCTCATCGCGTCATGCTCGTCGCGCCGGCACGCGTTCGGCGCATGCCGGCAAACCAGGGGACCGGTCAGGGCGTGACGGGCCCCGGGCCGGCTCAGTTGCCCTGCGAGCGCTGCTGTTGCAGCAGGTCGCGGGCGGTATTCAATACGCCGTCGGCGATCTTGTTCACGTCGATCGTCAACGTGCCGTTGTTCAGCGCGTCCTTGATCGACTGGACGAGGGCGGTGTCGATGTCGGCGCTGCCGGAGGCCGACAGCGAACGCAGCTGGCCCGACAGACCCGACAGGTTCACGGTCGTGTCGCCGCCGGTCGATCCTGCGTCGGCCGCCTGCGCGGACGACGACGAAGCCGCGCCGGATTGCGCGCGGGCCGCGCCGTTGCCGGTCGACGCGAGTGGGCTCGGGTTCGGAGTGGAATCGATCTTCACGATGGGTTTCCTGGACGGTATGACCCAGATAACGGCCGGGTCGGCCCGAACTTTAGCATCGTGAGCCCGAAATTCTCCGAATAAACAATTCTTTGCAATCTGACGGCGGGATCCGTCCCTAGAGCGGAATTTCGACGGTCCCGGCGTCCTTGACGATCGCCGTGACGATCTGGCCCGCGGCCATCCTGACCCGCACCGACTGGCCTGGCGCCGCATTGGCGAGCACGCTGCCCTCCGCCGAGATCGTGAAACCGGGCCCGGCCGCGACGACCCGCACCGTCTGGCCGGCCGACACCGACGCGGCGCTCTTCAGCATGTCCTGGCGCAGCGGCAGCCCGGCCGAGATCCGGGCCAGCGCGGTCGCGCCGACCGCCTGCGCGGGATCGGTGATCACCGCGAGCGGCAGCACCGTCAGGTCGCCGTCGCGCGCGACGAGGTCGGCCGCGGTGAGCGGCTCGCCGGGCGCGATCTGCCGCGCGGCGACGTAATAGGTGGCCTGCACGGCGACCTTCGCCTGCAGGTAGACGGTCCACGGCCGTTCGCCCGCGCAGCGCACGCCGACCGTCGTGCGGCCCCACAGGCGCGCGCCGGTCGGCAGGAACGGCTCGAGCGTCGTGCACGCGGCGAGCCCGCGCGGAAACGCGGTCGCGACGGTCGCGGAAGTCTTGCCCGGCAGGCCCGCGACCTGCTGCTGCAGGAACGCGAGGGCCGTGCGCCGGATCGTGTCGGGGTCCTGCTGGCCGGGCGGCGTCGCCGGCTGGGGCGCGGCGGCCGCCTGGGGCGGGTTGGCTGCCTGGGCTGGATTGGCGGATGCCGCCGGCGCGCGCGCGGCCGGCGCGGCCGCAGGGAGGCGAGCCGCTGCCATGCGCGCGGCGACGGCCGGTCGCGCGGGGTTCGATGCGGGGTCGGCCGTGCCGGCGACGACGGTCGCGATGGCGCCCGGATCGGCGGCGCGCTGTGCGCCGAAACCGGCATTCGCGGGGTTCGTGCGCGCGGTGGCGTAGGCGGGGCGCGGCGCGGGCGCCGGGATGGCGGCCGGCACCGGGACGCTCGTCACGACCATCGAGCCGGCCGGCTGCGCTGCGTGGCCGGCCGCGGCCGCGGCCGCGCCGGTCATGCCGGCGGCACCACCCGCACCACCCGCACCACCCGCACCACCCGCACCACCCGCACCACCCGCACCACCCGCACCGGCCGCCATCGCCACGCCCGTACCCGAAGCTGCTCCCCCATTCCCGCCGAACGGCCCGCCGCTCGCGGCGTTCGCCTGCGCGAGCGCGGCCTCGGCCGTCTCGCCGCGTCCGGGAATCACGATCATCCCGTCGTCCGCGTGCGCAACCGGCAGCGCGAGCCACAGCGCCGCGGCGAGCGCGAACGCACGCGGCACGCGCATGGCGCGTCCGGCGTTTCCGCGAAGTGCGCTGCCTGTCATCGCCGTGTCCTCGAAACCGTTGATCCGATTCGCATTCTAGGGAGCCGGGCCGTCGCGCAAACGATGAATAGAGGGGGCCTTTGCCGCGTTATTCGCCCGATTGCCGGTTGCGCCCGACGCCTACCATCGCTGTCATGGAAAAAAGCCCCTTGGGTCGCCATCCGGCGCAACGGGCGTGCAGCGCTTCATACGGAGAGACGCACACATGCTGGACAAACTCGATGCCGAATTCGCGTTCGGCCGACAGGCGCTCGACGTGCGCGCCTATCGGCAGGAGCTGCTGTCGTCGAACATCGCGAACGCCGACACGCCCGGCTACCAGGCCCGCGACGCCGATTTCGCGTCGACCCTCGCGCGCTCGCTGAAGCAGGCCGGCGGCGGTCTCGCGCCGAGCAACGCCGCGCAGCTGCCGATGGCGCAGCCGGCCGGCGTGACGAGCGGGATGACGATGGTGTCGACGGCGCCGGGCCACATGGCCGGCACCGCCAAGCTGATTCCGACGGGCGGCCCGGCCGACGACTACGGTCGTGCGCAGTACCGGATGCCGCTGCAGCCGTCGCTCGACGGCAACACGGTCGATCTCGACGTCGAGCGCGTGCAGTTCGCGAACAACGCGCTGCACTACGAAACCGGGATGACCGTGATGACCCAGCAGATCAAGGCGATGATCGCCGCGATCTCGACGAACACGTAAGCGCGCGCCGCTTCCGCACCCGAACAAGGAGCCTCCATGCCCTCGTTGATGAACATCTTCGGCGTCGCCGGTTCGGCGCTGTCCGCGCAATCGCAGCGCCTGAACGTCACCGCGTCGAACCTCGCGAACGCCGACAGCGCGACCGGCCCCGACGGCAAGCCGTACAAGGCCAAGCAGGTCGTGTTCGCGACCGACCCGATGGGCGGCGCGCGCACCGCGTCCGGCCAGGGCGTGGGCGGCGTGCGCGTGACCCGGGTGGTCGACGATCCGTCGCCGATGAAGTCGACCTACGACCCGGCGAACCCGGCCGCCGACGCGAACGGCTACGTGCAGATGCCGAACGTCGATCCGGTGCAGGAGATGGTGAACATGATCTCGGCGTCGCGCTCGTACCAGGCCAACGTCGAGACGCTGAACACCGCGAAGACGCTGATGCTCAAGACGCTGACGATCGGCTCGTAAGCCGCGCGCCGAGCGACGTTCCAGACCGAGACCCCAGACCCGACAGTTCCGACACAAGGCCACCCAGGATGACATCCTCCAGCACGACGATCGGCAGCAACGGCACCAGCGTGTCGACCCTGCCGACCGACACGATGAACACCAACAACGTGTCGACGACCGGCACGTCGGCGAGCGACCTGCAGGCGACGTTCCTGAAGCTGCTCGTCACGCAGCTGCAGAACCAGGATCCGACCAGCCCCGTCGACAGCTCGCAGATGACGTCGCAGCTCGCGCAGATCAACACGGTGAGCGGCATCGCGCAGCTGAACACGTCGCTCACGTCGCTGTCGACGCAGCTCGCGGCCGGCCAGCAGACGCAGGCCGCGCTCCTGATCGGCACCAACGTGCTCGCGCCGGGCAACGGCGTCGCGGTGAAGAGCGGCGCGGCGTCGCCGTTCGGCGTGTCGCTCACGAGCGACGTGTCGAACCTGACGATCACCGTGAAGAACAGCTCGGGCGCCGTCGTCAACACGATCAACGCGGGCAAGCAGTCGGCCGGCACGGTGCCGTTCAACTGGACGCCGACGGACGCGGCGGGCAACACGCTGCCGGACGGCAGCTACACCGTGAGCGCCCAGTACACGGGCAGCGACGGCAAGACGTATGCGCCGACCGTGCTCGCGGCCGCGCAGGTGCAGAGCGTGATCAAGCAGGCCGACGGCACGGCGGGGCTCGTGCTGTCGAACGGCACGACGGTGGGGCTCACCCAGGTCGCGTCGATCTTCCCGAACACCGCGTCGTCGTCGTCCGGCGGCACGACCACCACCAACTGATCCAGCTTTCTCGAAAACGGAGACCGAAATGGGTTATCAACAGGGTCTGAGCGGCCTCGCCGGCGCATCGAACGCGCTCGACGTGATCGGCAACAACATCGCCAACGCGAACACGGTCGGCTTCAAGTCGAGCACCGCGCAATTCTCCGACATGTACGCGAACTCGATCGCGACGTCGGTGAACACGCAGATCGGGATCGGGACGACGCTCGCCTCGGTGCAGCAGCAGTTCGGCCAGGGCACGATCAATACGACGAACTCGTCGCTCGACGTCGCGATCAACGGCAACGGCTTCTTCCAGATGTCGAACAACGGCGTGACGACGTACTCGCGCGACGGCACGTTCCAGCGCGACAAGAACGGCTACATCGTCAACGCGCAGGGCCTGAACCTGATGGGCTACGCGGCCGACAAGAACGGCGTGGTGAACACCGCGCAGACCGTGCCGCTGCAGGCGCCGACGACCAACATCTCGCCGACGCCGACGACCAAGATCTCGGCGCAGTTCAACCTGAACTCGCAGGACACGGTGCCGGCCAAGACGCCGTTCAGCGCGACCGACACCACGACGTACAACTATTCGACGTCGATCCAGGTGTACGACTCGCTCGGCGGCTCGCAGGCGGTCAACATGTATTTCGTGAAGTCGGCTGCCGGCACGTGGGAGGCATACGCGGGCGTGCAGGGCGGCACCACGACCGACCTCGGCACGGTCACGTTCGATTCGTCGGGCGCGATCAAGAGCACGACGCTGCCGGGCTCGGCCACGCCGACCACGTCGCTCGGCCAGTTCCAGTTCACCGTGCCGACCACCGACGGCTCGACGACGCCGCAGAACCTGACGCTCGACATGACCGGCACGACGCAGTACGGCGGCAAGGACGGCGTGAACAACCTCGCGCAGGACGGCTACGCGAGCGGCACGCTGACGACCTTCTCGATCGGCTCGGACGGCAAGCTGACCGGCAACTACTCGAACGGCCAGACGGCGGTGCTCGGCCAGATCGCGATCGCGAACTTCAACAACCCGAACGGGCTGATCAACCTCGGCGGCAACCAGTACGCCGAGACGGCCGCGTCGGGCGTGCCGCAGATCTCCGCGCCGGGCAGCACGAACCACGGCACGCTGCAGGGCAGCGCGCTCGAGAACTCGAACGTCGACCTGACGTCGCAGCTCGTCAACCTGATCACCGCGCAGCGCAACTACCAGGCGAACGCGCAGACGATCAAGACGCAGCAGACCGTCGACCAGACGCTCATCAACCTGTAATGCGCGGATAACCGGCAGCCATGGACCGACTGATCTACACGGCGATGACGGGCGCGTCGCAGTCGCTCGACCAGCAGGCGATCGTCGCGAACAACCTCGCGAACGCATCGACGACGGGCTTTCGCGCGCAACTCGCGACCTACCGCGCGGTGCCGATGAACTTCGGCGACGGCAGCGCGA
Organism: Burkholderia sp. Bp9140; assembly: GCF_003853425.1. Lineage (NCBI taxonomy): Bacteria > Pseudomonadati > Pseudomonadota > Betaproteobacteria > Burkholderiales > Burkholderiaceae > Burkholderia > Burkholderia sp. Bp9140. The sequence goes on along the minus strand of NZ_QTPQ01000028.1, from coordinate 27,932 downwards.
TCGACCCGACGACGACGCGCACCTACGTGCTCGCGTCGACGCCCGGCGCGGATTACGCACCGGGTCCGATCACGCGCACCGGCAACCCGCTCGACGTCGCGGTGCAGGGCGCCGGCTGGCTGTCGGTGCAAACCGCCGACGGCAGCGAGGCGTACACGCGCGCCGGCAACCTGCACGTCGATGAAAACGGCCAGCTCGTCAACGCGAGCAACCTGCCGGTGATCGGTAACGGCGGCCCGATCTCGGTGCCGCCGAACGCGGAAGTGACGATCGGCAAGGACGGCACGGTGTCCGCGCTGATGCCGGGTGACCCGCCGACCGCGGTCGCGATCGTCGACCAGATGAAGCTCGTGAACCCCGACCCGGCCACGCTCGCGCGCGGCAACGACGGGCTGTTCCGCACCGCCGACGGCAATCCGGCCGACGCCGACCCGAACGTGGTCGTCACGCCGAATTCGCTCGAAGGCAGCAACGTGAACCCGGTGACCGCGATGGTCGCGATGATCGACAACGCACGGGCGTTCCAGCTGCAGTCGAAGCTGATCCAGACGGCCGACCAGAACGAGCAGTCGGCGAACCAGCTGCTCAACTTCAGCTGAGCGGCACGGCCCTCGCTACCAGGAGAAGATTCAACATGAACCGATCGCTCTACATCGCCGCCACCGGCATGAATGCGCAGCAAGCGCAGATGGACGTGATCTCGAACAACCTCGCGAACACCAGCACGAACGGCTTCAAGGCGTCGCGCGCGGTGTTCGAGGACCTGCTGTACCAGACCATCCGCCAGCCGGGCGCGAACTCGACGCAGCAGACCGAACTGCCGTCGGGCCTGCAACTCGGCACCGGCGTGCAGCAGGTCGCGACCGAGCGCCTGTACACGCAGGGCGGCCTCACGCAGACCGGCAACTCGAAGGACGTCGCGATCAACGGCGCGGGCTTCTTCCAGGTGCTGATGCCGGACGGCACGAACGCGTACACGCGCGACGGCTCGTTCCAGACCAACGCGCAGGGCCAACTGGTCACGTCGAGCGGCTACCAGATCCTGCCGGCGATCACCGTGCCGCAGAACGCGCAGTCGCTGACGATCGGCAAGGACGGCGTCGTGTCGGTCACGCAGCCGGGCTCGAGCAACGCGGTTCAGATCGGCTCGCTGCAGATCGCGACCTTCATCAACCCGGCCGGCCTCGAGGCGCGCGGCGAGAACCTGTTCTCCGAAACCACGTCGTCGGGCGCGCCGAACGTGTCGCAGCCGGGCCTGAACGGCGCGGGCGTGCTCAACCAGGGTTATGTCGAGGCGTCGAACGTGAACGTCGTGCAGGAGCTCGTCAACATGATTCAGACGCAGCGTGCGTACGAGATCAACAGCAAGGCCGTGACGACGTCCGACCAGATGCTGCAGACCGTCACGCAGATGAAGAGCTAACCGGAAATACCGCCGTCGCCATGAAGCAGGTCCGCCTCCTCCCGTCAGCCACCGTCCGCGCCGCGTGCGCGGTCGCCGTGGCCGCGCTCGCCGGTTGCGCGCAGATTCCGCGCGATCCGATCATCCAGCAGCCGATGACGGCGCAGCCGCCGATGCCGATGTCGATGCAGGCGCCCGGCTCGATCTACAACCCGGGCTACGCGGGCCGGCCGCTGTTCGAGGATCAGCGGCCGCGCAACATCGGCGACATCCTGACGATCATGATCGCGGAGAACATCAACGCGACCAAGTCGTCGGGCGCGAACACCAACCGGCAGGGCAACACCGACTTCAACGTGCCGACGGCCGGCTTCCTCGGCGGGCTGTTCGCGAAGGCGAACCTGTCGGCGGCCGGCACCAACAAGTTCGCGGCGACGGGCGGCGCGAGCGCGGCGAACACGTTCAACGGCACGATCACGGTAACCGTCACCAACGTGCTGCCGAACGGCAACCTCGTGGTCAGCGGCGAGAAGCAGATGCTGATCAACCAGGGCAACGAATTCGTGCGCTTCTCGGGCGTCGTCAACCCGAACACGATCTCGGGCGCGAACTCGGTCTACTCGACGCAGGTCGCCGACGCGAAGATCGAATACTCGTCGAAGGGCTACATCAACGAAGCCGAGACGATGGGCTGGCTGCAGCGCTTCTTCCTCAACATCGCACCGTGGTGACGACGATGCAGCAGCCTCTTTTCCAGCGCCGGTCCGGCCGCATGTCGCGCGGCGCGCAGGCGGTCGCGCGGATCGCCGCCGGGTTCGTGCTGGCGGCATGCGCGCTCGGCGCGGTGAGCGCGCATGCGGAACGCCTGAAGGACCTCGCGCAGATCCAGGGCGTGCGCGACAACCCGCTGATCGGCTATGGCCTCGTCGTCGGCCTCGACGGCACGGGCGACCAGACGATGCAGACGCCGTTTACGACGCAGACGCTCGCGAACATGCTCGCGAATCTCGGCATCTCGATCAACAACGGGTCGGCCAACGGCGGTCCGTCGTCGCTGAACAACATGCAGCTGAAGAACGTCGCGGCCGTGATGGTGACCGCCACGCTGCCGCCGTTCGCGCGGCCGGGCGAGGCGCTCGACGTGACCGTGTCGTCGCTCGGCAACGCGAAGAGCCTGCGCGGCGGCACGCTGCTGCTCACGCCGCTGAAGGGCGCGGACGGGCAGGTGTACGCGCTCGCGCAGGGCAACATGGCGGTCGGCGGCGCGGGCGCGAGCGCGAACGGCAGCCGCGTGCAGGTGAACCAGCTCGCGTCCGGCCGGATCGTCGGCGGCGCGATCGTCGAGCGCGCGGTGCCGAACGCGATCGCGCAGATGAACGGCGTGCTGCAGCTGCAGCTGAACGACATGGACTACGGCACCGCGCAGCGGATCGTGTCGGCGGTCAATTCGAGCTTCGGCCCGGGCACCGCGACGGCGCTCGACGGCCGCACGATCCAGCTCGCCGCGCCGGCGGATTCCGCGCAGCAGGTCGCGTTCATGGCGCGCCTGCAGAACCTCGACGTGAGCCCGGACAAGGCCGCCGCGAAGGTGATCCTGAACGCGCGCACGGGCTCGATCGTGATGAACCAGATGGTCACGCTGCAAAGCTGCGCGGTCGCGCACGGCAACCTGTCGGTGATCGTCAACACGCAGCCGGTGGTGTCGCAGCCGGGGCCGTTCTCGAACGGGCAGACGGTGGTCGCGCAGCAGTCGCAGATCCAGCTGAAGCAGGACAACGGCGCGCTCAAGATGGTGACGGCCGGCGCGAACCTCGCCGACGTCGTGAAGGCGCTGAACACGCTCGGCGCGACGCCGGCGGACCTGATGTCGATCCTGCAGGCGATGAAGGCGGCCGGCGCGCTGCGTGCCGATCTGGAGATCATCTAAATGGCCGCGAACCTTCCCGACGCGAACGACCTCACCCAGCGCTTCGCACTCGACGTGCAGGGTTTCGACGCGCTGCGCGCGCAGGCGAAGCAGTCGCCGCAGGCTGGCGCGAAGGCGGTCGCGGGCCAGTTCGACGCGATGTTCACGCAGATGATGCTCAAGAGCATGCGCGACGCGTCGCCCGACGGCGGGCTGCTCGATTCGCACACGTCGAAGATGTACACGTCGATGCTCGACCAGCAGCTTGCGCAGCAGATGTCCAAGCGCGGGATCGGCGTCGCCGACGCGCTGATGAAGCAGCTGCTGCGCAACGCGGGGCAGGGCACGGGCAGCGACACGGCGGCCGACGCCGGCGCGGCCGGCTTCGGCGCGTCGGGCAACGAAGGCAGCCTCGCCGCGATGAACGCGATGGCGAAGGCGTATGCGAACGCGGCGAACAACGGCGGGCTCGCCGGCGCGCGCGGCTACTCGGCCGGCAGCGCGCTCACGCCGCCGCTGAAGGGTGCGAGTGGCGTGCAGGACACCGACGCGTTCGTCGACCGGCTCGCCGGCCCCGCGCAGGCGGCGAGCGCGACCACCGGCATCCCGGCGCGCTTCATCGTCGGCCAGGCCGCGCTCGAATCGGGCTGGGGCAAGCGCGAGATCCGCGCGGCAGACGGTTCGACCAGCTACAACGTGTTCGGCATCAAGGCGAACAAGGGCTGGACGGGCCGCACGGTGTCGGCGCTGACGACCGAATACGTGAACGGCGCGCCGCGCCGTGTCGTCGCGAAGTTCCGCGCGTACGACTCGTACGAGCACGCGATGACCGATTATGCGAACCTGCTGAAGAACAATCCGCGCTACGCGGGCGTGCTGAGCGCGAGCCGCAGCGTCGAGGGCTTCGCGCACGGGCTGCAGAAGGCCGGCTACGCGACCGACCCGAACTACGCGAAGAAGCTGATCTCGATCATGCAGCAGATCGGCTGACCTGCAGGGGGCCATAACGGGAACAGGCCCCGGCCCATCACCCGTCTGTCATCTTTCGGACCGCGCCCGGCATCCCGCCGCGCGCGGTTTCAACGTTTGCGCGAAAAAAATCGCCAATTCGATCTAAACTTTCGGGGAGCACTGCCGCTAAGTGTGAGAGACCTGCAATCGGGCCCTGTTCTGGCCCGTTTTACTGCGCACCGGTCGCCCGGGCGCCCATGACAAGAAAACCGGCTAGCCATGAATATCGAAACGTCGACCGATCCGAGCCTGGATGCGGGCCATTCCGGGCCCGACTATGCCCGCCGCAATCCGCTTGAGATCGGCGTGCAGCTGCGCAACCTCGTGAACCGCGGCGACTTCCTGACCGTCCAGTACCCGGGCGGCCAGCTCGTCACGCGCCTGCTCGAGGTCGACGTCGGCGCGCGCACGTTCACGTTCGACTGGGGCGCGCTGTCCGAGCAGAACGCCGGCATCCTCGCCGCGTCGCACTGCACGTTCTCGGCCGCGCCGGACGGCGTGCGCGTCGAATTCACCACGGGCACGCCGCGCGAGACGCGCTACGAGGGGCTGCCCGCGTTCGTCGCCGATTTCCCCGACGTGCTGATGTGCATCCAGCGCCGCGAGTATTTCCGCGTCGATGCGCCGATCGTCGATCCGTTCCTGTGCCGCGGCAAGCTGCCGGACGGCGAGAGCTTCGTGTTCGAGGTGCACAACCTGTCGCTCGGCGGCGTCGGGCTGCGCACGGCCGACGAGCGCGTCGAGGCGCTCGAGGTCGGGACGCTGCTGCCGGACGTCGAGCTCGAGCTGACCGGGCACGGCAAGCTGTCGCTCGACCTGCGCCTCGTGTCGCAGCGTTCGACGCAGATGCCGAACGGTTCGCGGCGCTTCCAGCTCGGCTTTCGCTTCATGTCGCTGCCGGGCAGCGCGGAGAACACGCTGCAGCGCCTGATCACGCAGCTCGAGATGAAGCGCCGCTCGCTCGCGCGGGCCTGACGCACCCGTTCGCGGCCCCGCCCGGGGCCGCCTTCGCAGCGGCGCCGGCATCGTCCGCCGGTGCCCTCGGCCGGCGACGCGCGAGTGCGTGTCGCGCGTGCATTTTTTCCTCAATTTTTTCGATCCGCGGCCGTTATACCGGGAGTCACGCAACCCGGCGGCCGCAGCGCGGCCGGCTCATCAGGATCGCGCATGTCCAACACACTCATGAACCTCGGCGTCAGCGGCCTCAATGCCGCGCTCCGGGGCCTCACGACGACCGGCCAGAACATCAGCAACGCCGCGACACCCGGCTATTCGGTCGAGCGCCCCGTCTATGCCGAGGCGAGCGGCCAGTACACGTCGAGCGGCTACATGCCGCAGGGCGTGAACACCGTCACCGTGCAGCGGCAGTACAGCCAGTACCTGAGCGACCAGCTGAACAGCGCGCAGTCGCAAGGCGGCGCGCTGTCGACGTGGTATTCGCTCGTCGCGCAGCTGAACAACTACGTCGGCAGCCCGACGGCCGGCATCTCGACCGCGATCACCAGCTATTTCACCGGGCTGCAGAACGTCGCGAACAATGCGTCCGATCCGTCGGTGCGGCAGACCGCGATCAGCAACGCGCAGATTCTCGGGGACCAGCTGAAGGCGGCCGGCCAGCAATACGATGCGCTGCGCCAGAGCGTCAACACGCAGCTCACCAGCACCGTGTCGCAGATCAACACGTACACCGCGCAGATCGCGCAGCTGAACCAGCAGATCTCCGCGGCGAGCAGCCAGGGGCAGCCGCCCAACCAGCTGATGGACCAGCGCGACCTCGCGGTGTCGAACCTGTCGAGCCTCGCCGGCGTGCAGGTCGTGCGCGGCGACAGCGGCTACAGCGTGTTCCTCGCGGGCGGCCAGCCGCTCGTCCTCGCCGACAAGAGCTACCAGCTCGCGACCGTCACGTCGCCGTCCGATCCGAGCGAGCTGACCGTCGTGTCGCAGGGGATCGCCGGCGCGAACCCGCAGGGTCCGAACCAGGCGCTGCCGGATGCGTCGCTGTCGGGCGGCACGCTCGGCGGCCTGCTCGCGTTCCGCAGCCAGACGCTCGACCCCGCGCAGGCGCAACTCGGCGCGCTCGCGACCAGCTTCGCCGCGCAGGTCAACGCGCAGAACGCGCTCGGCGTCGACCTGTCGGGCCAGCCGGGCGGCAACCTGTTCACGGTGGCGGCCCCGGCCGTCTACTCGAACCAGGGCAATACCGGCAACGCGTCGCTGTCCGTCTCGTTCGCCAACGCGTCGCAGCCGACGACGAGCGACTACACGCTGTCGTACGACGGCACCAATTACACGCTGACCGACCGCGCGAGCGGCGCGGTGGTCGACCAGAAGGCGGGGCCGATGCCGGTCTCGCTCGGCGGGCTGAATTTCTCGTTCTCGTCCGGCTCGATGAATGCCGGCGACCAGTTCACCGTGCTGCCGACGCGCGGCGCGTTGAACGGCTTCGGCCTCGCGACGACGAGCGGTTCGGCGATCGCGGCCGCGTCGCCGGTGGTCGCGGCGGCGTCGAGCACCAACATCGGCACGGGCAAGATCGCGCAGGGCGCGGTGAGCGCCGGCTACCAGGTCCCGACGACGCCGACCAAGCTGACCTACGACGCGGCGTCGAAGTCGCTGTCGGGCTTCCCGGCCGGCACGACGGTGACGATCGCGGGCACGCCGCCGACCTCGGTCACGATCACGAGCCCGACCGACAGCGTGCCGTACGACGCGTCGGCCGGCGCGAAGCTGACGATCATGAGCACCACGCAGCCGGCACCGGCGGGCGTGATGAACGGCGTGACCGTCACGCTGTCCGGCGCGCCGTCGGACGGCGACACGTTCACGATCGGACCGTACGCGGGCGGCACGAGCGACGGCTCCAACGCGCTCGCGCTGTCGCAGCTTGTCACCGCGAAGGCGCTCGGCGGCGGCACCACGACGCTGACCGGCGCGTATGCGAACTACGTGAACGCCATCGGCAACACGGCGAGCCAGCTGAAGTCGTCGAGCGCCGCGCAGACCTCGCTCGTCGGCCAGATCACGACCGCGCAGCAGTCGGTGTCGGGCGTCAACCAGAACGAGGAAGCGGCGAACCTGATGCAGTACCAGCAGCTTTACCAGGCGAACGCGAAGGTGATCCAGACGGCGGCGACGCTGTTCCAGACCGTGCTCGGCCTGTTCAACTGACCGGATTCGAGGGATAGAAGCGATGCGAATTTCCAGCGCCCAGTTCTTTCAGCTGAACGTTTCCCAGATGAACGATCAGCAGGCGCAGCTCGCGCAGCTGTACCAGCAGATTGCGAGCGGCGTGAGCCTGCAGACGCCCGCCGACAACCCGGTCGGCGCGGCGCAGGCCGTGCAGTTGTCGATGACCTCGGCGACGCTGTCGCAGTACGCGACCAACCAGACCACGGCGCTCGCGTCGCTGCAGGCCGAGGACCAGGCGCTGCAGAGCGTGAGCGGCGTGCTGACCAGCGTGCAGACGCTCGTCGTGCGCGCCGGCGACGGCTCGCTGTCCGACAGCGACCGCTCGGCGCTCGCGACGCAGCTGCAAGGCTATCGCGACCAGCTGATGACGCTCGCGAACTCGAACGACGGTGCCGGCAACTACCTGTTCGCCGGCCTGAACAACTCGTCGGCGCCGTTTACGAGCAGCCCCAACGGCAGCGTCAGCTACGTCGGCGACTCGGGCACGCGCCAGGTGCAGATCGGCGATTCGAGCAGCGTGGCGCAGGGCGACACCGGTTCGGCGGTGTTCATGTCGGTGCCGTCGCTCGGCAGCGCGCCGGTGCCGTCGGCCGGCGCCGGCAACACGGGCACCGGCGCGATCTCGGCGGTCACCGTCACGAGCCCGTCGGCCGCGACCAACGGCCATCAGTTCTCGATCACGTTCGGCGGCACGGCCGCCGCGCCGACCTACACGGTGACCGACAACTCGGCCAAGCCGCCGACCACCACGCCCGCGCAGGCGTACACGTCGGGCTCGGCGATCGCGCTCGGCGGCGGGATGACGGTCGCGGTATCGGGCACGCCGGCCGCCGGCGACACGTTCGCCGTGGCGCCCGGCCCGCAGGCGACCGGCGGCGCGGACGTGTTCTCGACGCTCGACGCGATGATCTCGGCGCTGAAGACGCCCGTGACCGGCAACACGGTCGCGGCCGCGGCGCTGTCGAACGCGCTGATGACGGGCTCGATCAAGCTCGGCAACACGATGCGCAACGTGACGACGATCCAGGCGTCGGTCGGCGGCCGCGAGCAGGAAGTCAAGGCGATGCAGACCGTCAACCAGACCGCGTCGCTGCAGACGACCAGCAATCTGTCGGACCTGACCAGCACCAACATGACGACGACGATCAGCCAGTACCTGCAGGTGCAGAACGCGCTGACCGGCGCGCAGAAGGCCTACGTGCAGCTGCAGAACCTGTCGCTGTTCCAGTACATCAATCCGTGATGTCCGCGGCGCCCGCTGCGATGTGAGCGCACGCTTACGTCGCGCGGCATGCAGGCCGGCCGCCGCAGGCCGCGGCCGGCCTGCGCGTGCGATCGCGCCGGCCGGGTGCCGTCCCGGCGGGCTCGGCCGTGATGCCGCCGGTTCACGCTTGCCAGCCCCATTTCCGCTCCGTAAACTCGCGCCAGATTCCAGACCGGCGCACCGTCCGCCGCCGGCGTTCGACAGGAGCCCCTTTCCCCATGTCCGATTCCTACTTCCCGCGCTGGCGGGTGCAATCGACCGGCGCATCGCGCGTGGTCGGCCCCGACGAACGCCTCGCGTGGCCGCAGATGGTCGCGATGGGCGTGCAGCACGTCGTCGCGATGTTCGGCTCGACCGTGCTCGCGCCGCTGCTGATGGGCTTCGACCCGAACCTGTGCATCTTCATGTCGGGCATCGGCACGCTGCTGTTCTTCGTGCTGGTCGGCGGCCGCGTGCCGAGCTACCTCGGCTCGAGCTTCGCGTTCATCGGCCTCGTGATCGCGGTGACGGGCTACGGCGGCAGCGGCCCGAACCCGAACATCCCGGTCGCGCTCGGCGGGATCATCGCGTGCGGTGTGGTGTACGTCGCGCTCGGCGCGCTGGTGCAGGCGATCGGCACGCGCTGGATCGAGACGCTGATGCCGCCCGTCGTGACCGGCGCGGTGGTCGCGGTGATCGGGCTGAACCTCGCGCCGATCGCGGTCAAGGGCGTGTCGGCATCGACCTTCGACTCGGTGATGGCGCTCGTTACGGTGCTGTGCGTCGGCGGCGTCGCGGTGTTCGCGCGCGGGATGGTGCAGCGCCTGCTGATCCTCGTCGGGCTCGTGATCGCCTACGCGATCTACGCGATCGCGACCAACGGGATGGGTCTCGGCAAGCCGGTCGATTTCGCGATCGTCGCGCACGCCGCGTGGTTCGGGGTGCCGGGCTTCCGTGCGCCGGTCTTCGATCCGCACGCGATGCTGATGCTCGCGCCGATCGCGGTGATCCTGGTCGCGGAGAACCTCGGCCACATCAAGGCCGTCAGCGCGATGACGGGGACCAACCTCGACCGCTACGTCGGCCGTGCGTTCATCGGCGACGGGCTTGCGACGATCGTGTCCGGCAGCGTCGGCGGCACGGGCGTGACCACCTACGCGGAGAACATCGGCGTGATGGCGGTCACGCGGATCTATTCGACGCTGGTGTTCGCGGTCGCCGCGCTGATCGCGATCGGGCTCGGCTTCTCGCCGAAGTTCGGCGCGGTGATCCAGACGATTCCGGGCCCGGTGCTCGGCGGCGTGTCGATCGTCGTGTTCGGGCTGATCGCGGTGACGGGCGCGCGGATCTGGGTCGTCAACAAGGTCGACTTCTCCGACAACCGCAACCTGATCGTCGCGGCCGTCACGCTGGTGCTCGGCGCGGGCGACTTCTCGCTGAAGTTCGGCGGCTTCGGGCTCGGCGGGATCGGCACCGCGACCTTCGGCGCGATCATCCTGTACGCGATCCTGCGCAAGGAAAAGGAACCGGGCCCGGTGGTCTGACCCGGGAGCGGGCGGTGCAATGCCGCCCGCCGGTGCGCACTCACGCGCCGGTATTCGACTGCGCCTGCAGCCACGCGCAGAACTGCGCGACGAGCGGATCGCCGGCCGGCGCGCGCGGCGCGATCCACCAGTAGCTGCGCGTCGCGATGCGCGGCCCGTCGAGCGGCATCACCAGGCGCCCGTTCGCGAGCTCGTCGTCGATCAACGGCAGCGGGCCGAGCGCGACGCCCAGCCCGTCGACGGCCGCCTGCAGCGCCAGGTAGAAGTGGTCGAACGACTGCCGCTTGCGCCCCTTCATCGTCACGCCGGCCGCCGCGAACCAGTCGCGCCAGCCTTCCGGCCGCGTATCCGAATGCAGCAGCACGTGCCGTGCGAGATCGTCCGCGCGGGTGATCGGCGCACGCTTGAGCAGCGCGGGGCTGCAGACCGGAATCACGCTTTCGTCGAGGAAGTGGCCGCTCGTGCAGCTCGGCCAGTGGCCGGGGCCGCGGCGGATCGCGACGTCGAAGCCGTCGAGCGCGTCGAGCGGCGCGTTCGACGTGGACAGCTTCAACTCGACGTTCGGCACGTCGCGCTGGAACCGCGACAGGCGCGGCAGCAGCCATTTCATCGCGAAGGTCGGCAGCGCGTTGATGCGCAGCACGCGCGCGGCACCGGTGTTGCGCAGCTGCTCGGTGGCGAGCGCGATGCTGTCGAACGCGGCGCGAACGGTGTCCAGATAACGGCGGCCCTCGTCGGTGAGCTTCACGCGCTTGCCGTAGCGGTGGAACACCGGCTTGCCGAGCCACGCCTCGAAGCCGGCGATCTGCCGGCTGATGGCACCGTGAGTCACATGGAGCTCGTCGCCGGCGGCGCTGAAGCTTTCATGTCGTGCCGCTGCTTCAAAGGCCCGAAGCGCGGAAAAGGGCGGGAGATCGCGTGCCATGCTTGTGATTCTAGATCACAAGGGCGTGTCGATAAAATCGTTTTGCCGGCATCCTGAACGGCGTTAACCTCGGGGCACCGTTTAATGAGGAGCCCCATGCAATCCGTTGCTCCGCCGCCTGCCGCGGCCCCAGGCCGGGTCGGCCTCGCCGAGCTGTTCACCGGCTTCCTGTCGCTCGGCCTGATGTCGTTCGGCGGCGCGCTGCCGTTCGCGCGGCGCACGATCGTCGACGAACGCAAATGGCTGTCCGCCGACGAATTCACCGATCTGCTCGGCCTGTGCCAGTTCCTGCCGGGCGGCAACGTGATCAACCTGTCAGTCGCCGTCGGCATGCGCTTTCGCGGCGTCGCGGGCGCGTTCGCCGGCATTCTCGGGCTGATCGCGGGCCCGACGCTCGTCGTCGTCGCGCTCGGCGTGCTGTATGCGAAGACGCAGGGCGATCCGCGCGTGCAGCACCTGTTCGGCGGGCTCGCCGCCGCGGCCGCGGGCCTGCTGGTCGCGATGGCCGTGAAGGTCGCGAAACCGTTGCTGCACGCACCGCGCACGGCGGCCGCGATCGCGGCGCTCGCGTTCGTCGCGATCGCGGTGCTGCGCATTCCGCTCCTGGCCACGATGCTGGTGCTGACGCCGGTCAGCATCTGGCTCGCGTCGCGGCGCCGCGACGCGCCGGCATCGCAGCGTACCGCCGCGCGCGACGCAGGCCGGTCATGAACGACACGCTGATCGCGATCGCGACGATCTTCGGCCAGCTGTCGCTGCTCGCGTTCGGCGGCGGCAACACGATCCTGCCGGAGATGCAGCGGCAGGTCGTCGACGTCCATCACTGGATGAGCGCGCACGCGTTCACCGCGCTGTTCGCGCTCGCGCAGGCGGCGCCGGGGCCGAACATGATGATCGTGTCGCTGGTCGGCTGGCACGTGGCCGGCTGGTCCGGGCTGCTGGTCGCGTCGATCGCGAAGTTCGGGCCGTCGTCGATCGTCACCGTGCTCGCGCTGCATGCGTGGGAGCGCTTTCGCGACCGGCCGTGGCGCCGCTACGTGCAGCAGGGGCTGATGCCGGTCACGGCCGGGCTCGTCGCGGCGAGCGCGGTGCTGATCTCGGAAGCGTCGAACCGTTCGGCGATCCAGTGGGGCATCACCGCCGCATGCGCGATGCTCGCGTGGCGCACGCGCATTCATCCGCTGTGGCTGCTCGCGGCCGGCGCGCTGATCGGGCTCACCGGCATCGGCCAGTGAGCAGCGGCCGGATGCCGCGGCGACGCCGGGCGCCGTGCTGCTGCTCGCCGGTGCGTTCGCGGAGATCGTGCGGCGTGCGTGGCGGCGCGGGGATGGCAGTGACGCCACGGCCGGCCTGACCGTGCGTGCCGGGCCGCCGCCGCACGGCCCATCGCCCGCTCCGCGTTTGCTCCTTGCAGCACCGCCTTCCTTTCCGGCATCGCCGCGCACCGCGCCGGCCGCGCGAGGCAAGCCCGGCGCGGGAAGCGTTGTTCCCGGGCGACAATCGCGCGTTGCCGCGCGTTTCAATTTCTTTCAGGGCGCGCACTCGTCTTATGATTCAGCCCACATCGCGCGCGCCATGAGCGTGCGCGATTGCCACCCGGCTGCGCACGCGGCCGGCCATGACTGGAGACACCTACAAAAAGGAAAGCTCATGAAGCAGACCACCCGACTCGCAGCCATCGCAGGGGGCGCGGCCCTGGCCTTCGCCAGCCAGTACGCAGCCGCACAAAGCTCGGTCACGCTCTGGGGCGTCGCCGACGCCAGCATCCGGTACCTGACCAACGCAAACGCCAAGAACGACGGCCTGCTGTCGATGACCAACGGCGCGATCACCAACAGCCGCTTCGGCATCTACGGCACGGAAGACCTCGGCGGCGGCCTGAAGGCCCTGTTCAACCTCGAAAGCGGCGTGAACCTGCAGAACGGCGCATTCGCCGACAGCGGCCGCCTGTTCAACCGCGCAGCGTACGTCGGCCTGCAGAGCCCGTACGGCACGGTGACCCTCGGCCGCCAGAAGACCCCGCTGTTCGACCTGCTGTCGGACACCTACGATCCGCTGACCGTCGGCAACTACCTCGAAAACGCGTGGCTGCCGGTCGCGCTGGGCGGCGGCCTGTATGCGGACAACCAGATCAAGTACACCGGCAAGTTCGCCGGCCTGACCGCGAAGGCGATGTACTCGACGGGCACCAACTACGAATCGACCGGCGCTGGCGGCTTCTCGGGCCAGATCCCGGGCTCGCTCGGCAAGGGCAATGCATGGGGCGTGTCGCTGTCGTACGTGGCGGGCCCGCTCAGCATCGCGGCCGGCGCGCAGCAGAACAGCGACAACTCCGCCCGCAAGCAGACGATCTACCACGCGAACGTGGTGTATGCGTTCAGCAAGGCGAAGGTCTATGCGGGCTACCTGCGCTCGAAGGACGATACCGGTTTCGTCGACAGCCTGCTCGCGCAGCAGTCGATCCCGGTCGCGAAGGGCACGGGCCGGATCGACGACGGTCCGTTCGCGGGCGTGAGCTGGCAGGTCAGCACGCCGCTGACGCTGACGGGCGCGTTCTACTACGACCACATGCGCAACGCGATGACCGCGAACGGCACGCTCGCGAGCGGCAACCGCTACGCGATCGTCGGCATCGCCGAATATGCGCTCAGCAAGCGCACGGAAGTCTACGGCACCGTCGACTTCAACAAGACGAACGGCGCGGCGAACGTCGAGCTGCCGGGTCGCAGCAACCAGACCGGCATCGCGATCGGCCTGCGCAATATCTTCTGACGAAAGTCGCAACGCGTGCGCCGGCCCCGGCAGGGCGCGCATCGAAGAGGCTCCCGCGGGAGCCTCTTTTTTTTCGTCACGCGAACTTCATGCGCGCGGACGACCATTCAGCGATCGCTCGATCGGGAACGTCCCGCCCGTAAGGGTTCCGTCGGCAATCCGGAACATACTTTGACAGTGCGCGCGAAGCGATTCCGCTACGCTGCGTGCAGGGTCCGCGGTGTGCCGCAACGCCCGCGCGGGCGTCGTTCCGGCGCGCGTTTTCGCGGGCGGCCGGCGCGGTGCGTAACTTGTGTATCCGGTGATGACAAGCACGGTCTGCCGGTTTTTTTCGTGGGACGATGCGCTCACGATTGTCTTCAAAGGGGATGACGATGGGTATTCTGAACACCTTGGGTGAAATCGCTGGCGCCGTGGCGGCCGTCGAGGCAGCGGAGAAGCTCGATCCGGATGCGGGCCTGCTGACCAAGGCGGCGGCGGCCGTCGCCGGCTTCAAGGGCGCCGAAGCGCTCGAAGGCATGCTCGAGAAGAAGGAGGAGCAGCCCCAGCAGGCAGACGAAACGCAGGCGACGGACGGCAGCGACACGTCGCAGGCCTGAGCATGGCGGCTGGTCCCGCCGCGGGTGCGCCGTTCGCGCGCCCGGGCGGACCGGTGCCGCGCGGCCGGCAGGCCGGGCATGTGGTCGATCGGTGACGCATGGCACACCCGGCAGCTGGTTTGACCGGCGAGAGGCGACGTCTCTCGCCGTTTTTTATGGGGCGTGCGCCGCGGTGCCACGCTCCGCACGAATTCCGGAATCTTGCTATCGTGCCGTCATCCGAACTGCGATGAGGGCTTGCGATGGATTTCGACTACGACCTGTTCGTCATCGGGGCCGGCTCCGGCGGCGTGAGGCTCGCCCGGATGTCGGCGTCATACGGCGCGCGCGTCGGGATAGCGGAAGAGGAGCAGATCGGCGGCACCTGCGTGCTGCGCGGCTGCATCCCGAAGAAGCTGCTCGTCTACGCATCGCATTATCCGCACGAGCTCGAGGACGCGAAGGGCTTCGGCTGGACCTTCGGCGCCGGCACGCTCGACTGGCCCGCGCTGATCGCCGCGAAGGATCGCGAAATCAACCGGCTCAGCGACATCTACATCAACCTGCTGCGACAGTCCGGCGTCGAGATGCACGCGGGGCGCGCGACGCTCGTCGACGCGCATACGGTCGCGATCGGCGCGCGCACCATCCGCGCGCGCCACATCGCGATCGCGACCGGCTCGCGCCCGTCGCTTCCGGCGCGGCCCGGCATCGAGCATGCGATCACGTCGCGCGAGGCGCTGTCGCTCGCGACGCTGCCCGAGCGCATCGCGGTGGTCGGCGGCGGCTACATCGCGGTCGAGTTCGCGGGCATCTTCAACGGCATCGGCAGCCATGTCGACCTGTTCTATCGCGGCGAGAAGATCCTGCGCGGCTTCGACGACGACGTGCGGCAATTCCTGACCGACGAGATGACCAGGCAGGGCGTCGCGATCCACGCGCGCACGGTGGTCGAATCGATCGCGCGCGCGGACGACGGCACGCTCTCCGTGCGCGTCGGCGATGCGCGGCACGGGCCGTACGACGCGGTGCTCTATGCGACCGGCCGCGTGCCGAACGTCGAGGGGCTCGGGCTCGAACGCGCGGGCGTGCTGCTCGACGCGCGCGGCGCGATCGCGGTCGATGCGTATTCGGCGACATCGGTCGAATCGATCCATGCGATCGGCGACGTGACGTCGCGGCCGCAGCTCACGCCGGTCGCGACGCGCGACGGCGCGCTGCTCGCGCGGACACTGTTCGGCGGGTCGCGTGTCGCGGCCGATCACGACTATGTGCCGTCGGCCGTGTTCAGCCAGCCCGAGGTCGCGACGGTCGGCCTGACCGAGGCCGATGCGCGTCGCGTGCACGGCGAGCTCGACATCTATCGCACGTCGTTCAAGGCGCTGCGCCACACGCTGTCGGGCCGCGACGAGCGCACGCTGATGAAGCTGGTGGTCGCGCGCGACAGCCAGCGCGTGATCGGCGCGCACATGGTCGGCCGCGACGCGGGCGAGATCATCCAGGGCATCGCGATCGCGATCCGCGCGGGCGCGACGAAGGCGCAGTTCGACGACACGATCGGCATTCACCCGACCGCGGCCGAGGAGTTCGTGACGATGCGGCAGAAGGTGGCCGGCTAGCTGCAACCGGCGCGCCGGCTCGCGGGCCGGCGCGGGTGTTCCGCGCATGCTCCGTTGGCGCGGGACGTATCACGGATTTGCCGTGATTCGTAAAGAACGTCAATTCTTCTCAAGAAATGCCGTCGCGACAATCAGGCTTGGTATGATCGGCCAAAATCATATACGGGGCCGATCATGCGCGATCAACAGCGCAGCAAGCAGAATGACGGGGTAGCCGGCGCACGCGGGGTTGTCGATCCATGCGCCGCGCGTTCGCGTCTTGCCGCAACACGTCCGTTGCGCGCACTTTCCCTTCGCATGCCGCCATCTCCATCGCCATCCGGGCGATGAAGTCGCGCGCGCCGATGCGCGCCCCGGTCGTTTCGATCACCGCATCGACCGCCGGTTCGTCAGTGAGCCGGCGTGCCCGTTTCGGGCAATCTTTTCACGCAAGGAGACCAGCAGTGAACAATCAGACACGACGCACCGTTCTCGCTGCGGCGGCGCTCGTCGCGGCGCTGTCCGGCTGCGCGACCGAATCGTCGCGCACGCTCGACGTGCCGGCCGTGAGCAGCGCGCAGAAGCCGTATGCGGGCAAGCCCGTCGCGATCGCGGTCGGCAAGTTCGACAACCGCTCGAGCTATATGCGCGGCATCTTCTCGGACGGCATCGACCGCCTCGGCGGACAGGCGAAGACGATCCTCGTCACGCGCCTGCAGCAGAGCCGCCGCTTCAATGTGCTCGATCGCGAGAACCTCGACGAGATCAAGCAGGAAGCCGGCTTCATGAAGAAGGCGCAGGCCGTGAAGGGCGCGAACTACGTCGTGACCGGCGACGTGACCGAATTCGGCCGCAAGGACGTCGGCGATCACCAGCTGTTCGGCATTCTCGGTCGCGGCAAGACGCAGGTCGCGTATGCGAAGGTCAACCTGAACATCGTCGACACGACGACGTCGGAAGTTGTCGCATCGAGCCAGGGCGCGGGCGAGTTCAGCCTGTCGAACCGCGAAGTGATCGGCTTCGGCGGCACCGCCGGCTACGACTCGACGCTCAACGGCAAGGTACTGGACCTCGCGATCCAGGAAGCCGTCAACCATCTCGTCGACCAGGTCGACGCCGGCACGCTGAAGGCGCCGCAGTAAGCGTCGCAGCGCATGCCGCAGCGCGCGCCGGGTCCGGCGCCGCGCTGGACCGATTCACCACGACATCAAAAAAGAGAACAGACCATGAAACGGGGTAACTGGCTGCCGGCAACCGCCGCCGCCTTGCTGCTCGCCGGCTGCGCGAGCTCCACGCCGCCGCTGTATCAGTGGACCGGCTATCAGCCGCAGGTGTACGAATACTTCAAGGGGCAGAGCGGGCCGCAGGAGCAGATCGACGCGCTCGAAAAGGCGCTGCAGGAGATCCGCGCGAAGGGCCATACGCCGCCGCCGGGCTTCCACGCGCATCTGGGGATGCTGTACGCGAGCGTCGGCAACGAGCAGCAGGCCGAACAGGAACTGCAGGCCGAGAAGCAGTTGTTTCCGGAATCGTCGACCTACATGGATTTCCTGCTGAAGAAGAAGTCCGGTGCGCCGAAGAGCGCGGATCAGAAGACGGCCGACCAGGCGATCGCCGGCCAGAAGGATCCCGCCCCGCCCACCGCCAAACCGTGACGCCCGCCATGTTCAAGACACTCTCATTCAAGCTGATGTCCGTGCTGTCGCTCGTCGCGCTGCTGAGCGCGTGCGCGCAGCCGGTGAAACGACCCGACTACACGGCGTTCAAGAAGAGCCAGCCGCGCTCGATCCTCGTGCTGCCGCCCGTCAACGAGACGTCCGACGTGACGGCGACCTACGGGATGCTGTCGCAGATGACGCTGCCGCTCGCCGAATCCGGCTACTACGTGGTGCCGGTCGCCGTGATGGACGAGACCTTCAAGCAGAACGGCCTGACCAACGCGGCCGAGATCCAGCAGACGTCGCCCGCGAAGCTGCGCGAGATCTTCGGTGCGGATGCCGCGCTGTATTCGAAGGTGTCGCAGTACGGCACCGTCTACCGGATCCTTGCAAGCGCATCGGTCGTGTCGGCGTCGGCGAAGCTCGTCGACCTGCGTACCGGCGACGTGCTGTGGCAGGGCCAGGCAAGCGCGAGCAGCGACGAAGGCGGCAACAGCGGCGGTGGCGGCCTGATCGGCATGCTCGTGACGGCCGCGGTCAAGCAGATCGCGAACACGCTGATGGATCAAAGCCACAACGTCGCCGCCTTCACCAGCACGCGGCTGCTGTCGGCCGGCCCGCCCAACGGGCTGCTGTACGGCCCGCATTCGCCGAAGTACGGGACGGACTGAGCGGCGCATGTCGTGCGCGGCGCGCGGGCGCGGAATTCGCCCGCCGCACCGACGTCATGCGATCCGATCGAACGGCCGCGCTTGTTGCGCGGCCGTTTCTGTCTTGAACTGGCGTGTGGCGTGCGTTCGACACTTGCAGCGCACCGCACCGCACCGGGATGGCGTTCAATGCATACCGAACGCGTCGAGCAGCCGGTACCAGCTCATCGCGAGCACCAGCGCCGGCGTGCGCAGCGTCGCGCCGCCGGGGAAGTCGCGATGCCGGATCTTGCCGAACAGGTCGAAGCGGCTCGCCTGGCCGTCGATTGCCTCGGCGATCAGCTTGCCCGCGAGCGCGGTCGTGTTCACGCCGTGCCCCGAGAAGCCCTGCGCGAAATACATCGTCGGCGCCACGCGCCCGAAATGCGGCGCGCGGTTCATCGTGATGTCGACGAAGCCGCCCCATGCGTAGTCGACCTTCACGTCCGCGAGCTGCGGGAACGTCTTCAGCATGTCCGCGCGCATCGCATCGGCGAGATTGCGCGGCGGCCGCGTCGAATAGCTGACCTTGCCGCCCCACACGAGCCGCGTATCGGGCGCCGGCCGGAAATAGTCGAGCACGAAGCGGCTGTCGCAGACCGCCGCGCGCGCGGGCATCAGCGCGGCGGCGCGCGCTTCGCCGAGCGGCTCGGTCGCGATCACGTAGGTGCCGACCGGCATGATCTTCCTCGACAGCGCGGGCGCGAGCGTGCCGACGTAGGTGTTGCACGCGAGCACGACGAAGCGCGCGCGCACCTGCCCCTGGCCGGTCTCGACGACGTGGCCGCCCGTGACGTCCCGCACGCGCGTCACGCAGCTGTCCTCGTGGATCCGCACGCCGGCGTCGACCGCCGCGCGCGCGAGCCCGAGCGTGTAGTTCAGCGGGTGCAGGTGGCCGCTGTCGGGGTCGTACAGGCCGCCGCGATAGCGCGCCGACTGCACGAAGTCGCCGAGCGCATCCGCTTCGACGAAATGGAAGCGGTCGTAGCCGAAGCGCTTCGCGGCCTCGTCGCGCCAGCGCTTCAGCGCATCCGCGTCGCGCTCGGTGTTCGCGGCGCTCAGGTAGCCGGGCACGAGCGCGCAGTCGATGTCGTGCCGCGCGATGCGCGACTTCACGAGCGACAGCGTTTCGAGCCCCATCTCCCAGATCCGCTTCACGTCGCCTTCCGGCATGAAGTTGCCGAACGTATCGATGTCGCACGCGAAGCCGCCGATCAGCTGCCCGCCGTTGCGCCCGCTCGCCGCCCATCCGACCCGCGACGCCTCGAGCACGGTCACCGAATGGCCGCGCTCGGCGAGGTTGAGCGCGGCGGACAAACCGGTGAGGCCCGCGCCGATCACGCACACGTCGGCGTCGGTCGCGCCGGCGAGCGGCGCATGGCGGGTCGTATCGTTGGCGGTCGCCGCGTAGTACGACGCGACGTGCGGCTGGTTGGCGAAGGTTTGCATGGTCAGGATGGCAAAGGAATGGGACTCAGAACAGCTCGCGCACGCGGTGGTACAGCATCCCGAGTTCGAGCGCGGGCTGCCGCCACGCGTTGCCGCCGGGAAAGCGCCGGTGACGCAGTTGCGCGAACAGGTCGAATGCGCGCGTGTCGCCCGCGATCGCGCCGGCGATCGTGCGCCCGGCGATCCCGGTCAGCGCGACGCCGTGTCCGCTGAAGCCCTGGACGTAGAAGAAGTTCGGATCGAGCGCGCCGAAGTCCGGTGCGCGATTGCGCGTGACGTCGACGAAGCCGCCCCACGCGTGGTCGACGCGCACGTCGGCGAGCTGCGGGAACACGCCGGCCATGCGCTGCCGGATCGTGTCGGCGAGCGTGTCGGGCGATGCCCCCGCGGCATTCGCGCGGCCGCCGAACAGCATCCGGTGGTCGGCCGACAATCGGAAGTAGTCGAGGAAGAAGTTGTTGTCGCACACGGCTTCGCGCCGCGCGATCAGCGCATCGGCGCGCGCGCGGCCGAGCGGTTCGGTCGCGATGATGTACGACGCGATCGGTGCGATGCGCGCGGCGGTCGCGGCCGGCAGGATGCCGCCGGGGCCGGCGTTGCAGCACGACACGACGAAGCGGCAGCGCACTTCGCCCGACGGCGTGCGCACGACCGGCCGTGCGCCGCGCACGACGTTGAGCGCGGGCGTATGCGCATGGAGCGCGACGCCTTCGCGGCGCGCGGCATCGGCGAGGCCGAGGCAATACTTGAGCGGATGCAGGTGGCCCGACAGCGGATCGTAGACACCCGCCAGATAGCGGGGCGACGCGATGCGCGCGCGGATCGCGCCGGTGTCGAGCCACGACAGCGACGGATGGCCCCAGCGCGAGCTCGCGGCATCCATCCATGCGCGCAGGTCGTCGACGCGGCGCGGCTTCGTCGCGACCGTCAGGTAGCCGCGCGTGAAGTCGCAGTCGATCCCGTAGCGGGCGATCCGCTCGGCGATCAGCGCGACGCCGTCGAGCGACAGCGACCATGCGGCGCGTGCACCGGCGGCGCCGAGCTGCCGCTCGATCACCTCGTCCTTCGCGAAGCCCGTGATCGCCTGGCCGCCGTTGCGGCCCGATGCGCCCCAGCCGGGCCGGTGCGCGTCGATCACGGCGACCGACAACCCGCGCGCACGGCACTCGAGTGCCGTCGACAGGCCCGCGAAGCCCGCGCCGATCACGCACACGTCGACGTCGATCGCGTCCTCCAGCACGCGGTCGTCGACCACTGGCCGCGCGGCAGTCGCTTCGTAGTACGAGTCGCGCGCGAGCGCATCGGCGCGGCGGGTGAAAGACTGCGTCATCAATCCGGCTCCCTCGAAGACGGCAGGCGACGGTGCGCGACGCACCGCGAGCCGGCCGGGTGAAACGGCGCGGGACGCCATGCTTGTGGCACGGCGTCCCGCGCGGCCTGCATCAGAACGAGTAGATGAACTGCGTCGCGAGCAGGTCGTTGGACTTGCCGTACGAACCGTCGTTCCGCAGGAACACCTTGTTGTTCGCCCAGTCGTGCCGGTATTCGACCTTCACGGTGATCTGCTGGGTCGGATAGAACAGCAGGTCGAGCGCGACGTCCTGACGCACGGCCCCCTTGCACTCGAAGCCCAGGCCGCCGTTCGCCTGCGACGTCGCGCGGCAGTCCGCATCGATGCCGAAGCCGTTGTACGGATCCATCCCGTTGCCGTTCAGCGCGATGCCGCCGCCGCCGCCGCCGTTCTTGCTGTTCACGAGCGCGTCGTAGCGCAGCGTCACGCCCATGCGGCCGACCACCGGCGCGTTGAACTTGCGGTGCGCGAGCAGCGACAGGCCGTACCACTGCGCAAGCCCGCCGTTGTACGCCGCATGCTGCTGCTGGCCGTAGTCGAGCTCGGCGTTGTACTGGATGTCGGCCAGCGTGTAGGTCGCGTCGATTTCGCCGAAGAAGAACGTGCCGTACGCTTTCGGCGCGGCGCCGCCCGGGCCGTAATGCACGTTGCCCTGATCGTCGATCGCGCTGGCCAGCGTCTGGCGGCCGATGTTGATCGAGCCGCCGATGTCGAGCGCGCTCGACCACGTATAGTCCGCGCGCGCGGTGAAGGTCGGCACCTTGTTGCTGGTCGTGATCGGATCGCCGAGCGCGTTGGTGCCCGTCTGCGTGACCGAGCCGTACGTGCGGTACTGCTCGTTGCCGACGAAGAACTTCCACGCCCAGTTGCCCTTCGTGTAGTTCGCGCCCGCGCCGACGTAGCTGCCCGGATCGGAGAAGTCGTACAGCAGGTTGTGCGTGAGCGTGAGCATCTGGTTCGACTGCTGCACCTCGTAGCCGCCGAAGCTCGGGATCAGGCCAGCGACGAGCGTCGTCGACGCGCTGATCGGCACGTTGACGACCGCGGTGTTCAGCAGGTTGTCGGTGATCGAGCCGCGCGAGTTCTGCAGCAGCGTGATGCCGTTGCCGCGGTTCGGCATCAGCGTGATCTCGGCCGACGGCGCCATCGGGCCGACGCCGAAGGTCTTCTTGATGTCGAGGTACAGGTCGCCGAACGTGCTGTTGAAGTAGTTGTACGCGTTCTCGTGGTTCGCGAACAGGAACGACGACGTGCCGGCCGCGCGGTTGTAGATGTAGGTCGGGTCGATGTAGCCCGTCACCGACAGGCCCGCGAGCGGCCCGGTGCTGGCCGCATCGGTCAGCGAGTCGACCTTCAGCTGCTGGTTCGCGATCTGCTGCTTCATTTCGCTGACTTCGTCGTTGGTCAGCGCGGCCTGCGCGCGGCCGTAGTCCGGCGAGGACGGATCGGCGGCCACGATCACCGGCCTGGCCGCGGCCGTCGCGCCGGCCTGCGCGACCGGCGCGCCGCCCGGCTTCGCGGCAAGCTGCGCCTGCATGGCCTTCATCTGCTTCTGCAGCGCGGCGACCTGCGCCTGCAGTGCCTTGATTTCTGCGGAGGTCGAGTCGGCCAGCGCGATGCCCGGCAACGCGCCGGCCACCAGCAGGCAGATCAGTTTCTTCTTCATTGCGGATTCTCCTTGTCGTGTGCCTGTCAATGTGTGCTCGGTTGGCGCGCCGCATCGCGCGGCGCGCGGATCTTGTTATCGAGGGAAAGGGAAGCGGAGCGTCAGGCCGCCGCGAACGCCGCCTTCATGTCGGCCACCCGGCGCCGTTCGCGCGCGATCATCATCTGGTTCACGACGATCACGCCGATCGTCACGGCCGTGATGAACAGCGTCGCCAGCGCGTTCATCTCAGGGTTCAGCCCGAGCCGCACGCGTGAGAACACCACCAGCGGCAGCGTCGTCGAGCCCGGGCCCGACAGGAACGCCGACAGCACCAGGTCGTCGATCGACAGCGTGAACGACAGCAGCCAGCCCGACAGCAGCGCCTGCGAGATCAGCGGCAGCGTCACCACGAAGAACACCTTCAGCGGCGTCGCGCCCAGGTCGAGCGCCGCTTCCTCGAGCGACTTGTTCATCTCCTTCACGCGCGACTGCACGATGATCGCCACGTACGACACGCACAGCATCACGTGACCGATCCAGATCGTCACCATCCCGCGCCCCTTCGGCCAGCCGAACATCTGCTCCAGCGCGACGAACAGCAGCAGCAGCGAGATCCCCTGGATCACCTCCGGAATCACCAGCGGCGCGTTGATCATCCCGGTGTACAGCGTGAAGCCCTTGAAGCGGCCGAAGCGCGCGAGCACGAAGCCGGCCCACGTGCCGATCACGACCGACGCGGTGGCCGTCAGCAGGCCGATCTTCAGCGACAGCCATGCGGCGCCCAGCAGCTCGTCGTCCTGCCACAGCGCCGCATACCACTTCAGCGAGAAGCCCGACCACACCGTCACCAGCTTCGACTCGTTGAACGAGTACACGACCAGGCTGATGATCGGGATGTACAGGAACAGGAAGCCGAAGGCGAGAACGCCCGTCGACAGCGGTTTGCTCGGCTTGATCATTTCGCTTCCTCCAGTTCCTTGACCTGGTAGTACTGGAACAGCGCCATCGGCACCAGCAACAGCAGCACCATCGCGACCGTCACCGCGGACGCCATCGGCCAGTCCATGTTGTTGAAGAATTCATCCCACATCACGCGGCCGATCATCAGCGTGTCGGCACCGCCGAGCAGCTCGGGAATCACGTACTCGCCGACCGCCGGGATGAACACCAGCAGGCTGCCGGCGATGATCCCGTTCTTCGACAGCGGCAGCGTGATGCGCGTGAACGCGACCCACGGCTTCGCCCCGAGGTCGTACGCGGCCTCGAGCAGCGTGAGGTCCATCTTCACGAGGTGCGCGTAGAGCGGCATCACCATGAACGGCAGGTACGAATAGACCATCCCGATGTAGACGCCCGCGTCGCTGTGATAGAGGCGCAGCGGCGTGTGGATGATGCCCAGCGCGATCAGCGCGTGGTTCAGCAGGCCGTCGTCCTTCAGGATGCCGATCCATGCGTACACGCGGATCAGGAACGAGGTCCAGAACGGCAGCATCACGGCCATCATCAGCACGTTGCGCCGGCCCGGTTCGGCGCGGGCGATGTAGTACGCCATCGGGTAGCCGATCAGCAAACACAGCAGCGTCGACACGGCGGCCATCTTCAGCGAGCTGAGGTAGGTCGCGATGTACAGGTCGTCCTGCAGCAGGAACGCGTAGTGCGACAGCTGCAGCGCGAAGTGCACGGCGCCGTCCTTGATCGCGACGAGCGACGTGTAGGGCGGGATGCCCATCACCTGGTCGGCGAAGCTGATCTTGAACACCAGCACGAACGGCAGCGCGAAGAAGATCGTGAGCCACAGGAACGGCACGCCGATCGCGACGCCGCGGCCCGACGGCAGGAGGCGCGACAGCGCGGCGAAGCGGCCGCGGCGAGTGCGGCCGGCGCCGGCGCTTGCCGCGCCGGTCGACACCGGCGCGGACGGAGTGGAAGCGGAAGTTCTCATCATGTCGTCCTCACTGCGTCAGCACGACGCCGCTGGCCGGCGACCACGACACGAACACGTCGTCGTTCCACGACGGCGCACCGTCGTGCATCAGGTGCGAGCTCGACAGGTTCGACACCACCGTCTTGCCGCTCGGCAGGCGCACGTGATACAGCGAGTAGCTGCCCATGTACGCGATGTCGGTCACGACGCCGCGCGCCCAGTTGTGATGCGAGCCGGGTTTGTCGCGCGACACGTGCACGCGCTCGGGCCGCACGGAGATGCCGACCGGCATCCCCAGCGGGCCGGTCACGCCGTGGCTCACGTACATGCGGGCTTCGAGATCGTCGCTTTCGACGAAGATGTGATCGGGCTCGTCCTCGACCACGCGTCCTTCGAACAGGTTCGTCGAGCCGATGAATTCGGCCGAGAAGCGGCTGTTCGGGTATTCGTACACTTCGCCGGGCGTGCCGATCTGCACGATCCTGCCTTCGCTCATCACCGCGAGGCGGCTCGCCATCGTCATCGCCTCTTCCTGGTCGTGCGTGACCATCACGCAGGTCACGTCGACCTTCTCGATGATGTTCACGAGTTCGAGCTGGGTCTTCTGGCGAATCTTCTTGTCGAGCGCGGACATCGGCTCGTCGAGCAGCAAGAGCTTCGGGCGCTTGACGAGCGAGCGGGCGAGCGCCACGCGCTGCTGCTGGCCGCCGGACAGCTGGTGCGGCTTGCGCTTCGCGTACTTGCTCATCTGCACGAGCGCGAGCGCGTCGGCCACGCGTTCCCTGATTTCGTGCTTCGGCGTGCCTTCCTGCTTCAGCCCGAACGCGACGTTCGACTCGACCGACATGTGCGGGAACAACGCATACGACTGGAACATCATGTTCACCGGGCGGCGGTATGGCGGCAGCGACGCGAGGTCTTCGCCGTCGACGAAGATCTTGCCGGAGGTGGCCGTCTCGAGTCCGGCAAGCATGCGCAGCAGCGTCGACTTGCCGCAGCCCGAGCTGCCGAGCAGCGCGAACAGCTCGTTCTTCGCGATCGTCAGGTTCACGTTGTCGACGGCCGTGCTGTCGCCGAACTTCTTCACGACGTTTTCGATGCGCACGAAGGCGTCGTTCCTGGAGCGGGCCACGGCGGCCGGTTGGGTCTGGCGTGCGGCAGCGGAAGAGGGTATCGATTGCATGGGAGTCACCATTCGTTCTTCACGGATTGCAGGCGTGAGCGTCCCCGCGCGAGGCGCGCAACGCGACTCGCGGACAACGGCTCGTGCCGGATGGAACAGGGCGCGCGGTGCGCGCGGGCGGACGGTACGTCCGCGGATCCCGGGCGGGCAGGCGTTCAGCGGATGCCTGCGCCGCCGTGATGGTTCGTGATCAGTGGCCCGTCTTCAGTTGCGCCCACAGACGGTTCTCGAGGCGCAGGATGTCGGCCGGCATCGGCTTCATCAGCACCATCTTCTTCAGCACGTCCTCGGGCGGGTAGACGGTCGGGTCCTGCGCGACGGCCGGCGTGACGAACTGATGCGCGGCCTTGTTCGCGGTCGGGTAGAACACCGTGTTGGTGATCGCCGCGTTGACCTTCGCGTCGGACACGTAGTTGATCCACTTCAGCGCGGCCTCGGGGTGCGGTGCATCCTTCGGGATCACCATCACGTCGAACCACAGCAAGCCGCCTTCCTTCGGGTTCGCGAACTTGATGTCGTACGCGCGCTTCGCTTCCGACGAGCGGCGGTGCGCGATGCCGATGTCGCCGGACCAGCCGAGCGCGACGCACACGTCGTTGTTCGCGAGGTCGTTGATGTAGCCGGACGAGTTGAACTGGGTGATGTACGGGCGGACTTTCTTCAGGACTTCGAACGCGGCCTGGTAGTCGCCGGGATTCTTGCTGTTCGGATCCTTGCCCATGTACTGCAGCGTGGCCGCGAACACGTCGACGGCCTGGTCGAGGAACGACACGCCGCAGCTCTTCAGCTTTTCCATGTTGGCCGGATCGAACACCAGCGCCCAGCTGTCGACGGGCGCCTTGTCGCCGAGCACCTTCTTCACCGCCTGCGCGTTGTAGCCGATGCCGTCCGTGCCGTAGGCCCACGGAACGCCGTACTGGTTGCCCGGGTCGGCATCCGAGATCATCTTCATCAGCAGCGGATCGAGGTTCGCGAGGTTCGGGATCTTCGACTTGTCGAGCTTCTGATACACGCCGGCCTGGATCTGCTTGGCCATGTAGTTCGACGTCGGCACGACGATGTCGTAGCCCGAGCTGCCCGCCAGCAGCTTCGCCTGCAGCGTGTCGTCGCTGTCGTAGTTGTCGTACTTGACGTGGATGCCCGTCTGTTTCTGGAAGTTCGGGATCGTGTCGGGCGCGATGTAGTCGGACCAGTTGTAGATGTTCAACTCGTCGGCATGCGCCGACGGGCTGGCGACCGACGTGAACGCGGCAGCAGCGGCAAGGGCCGCGACGGAACAGGCCTGGCGAAGAAAGCTGGAACGCATGGTGGAATTCCCCTGGATGATGGTGGCGTGCGGGTGGCGTGCGGCGCCCGCCGCACGCCTGTAGGCAATGTCGTTACGAAAGGCCCAGTTGCCGGGCGGTCGCATCGACGGCCGTCTTCGCCTTCGATACGAGTTCATCGATTTCCTGGCGCGAGATCACGAGCGGCGGCGACAGCAGCATCCGGTCGCCGGTCGCACGCATGATCAGGTTGCCGTTGAAGCAGAAGTCGCGGCAGATCGTGCCGACGTCGCCGCCGTTCGCGAAGCGCCGGCGTTCGGCTGGCGCTTCGGCGAGCTGCAGGCTCGCGACCATCCCATGGCCGTGCACTTCGCCGACGATCGGGTGACGCGCGAAGGTTTCGCGCATCAGCGCCTGGAAGTACGGGCCCGTATCGTGCTTCACGCGCTCGACGATTCCTTCGTCGCGCAGCAGCTTCAGGTTCGCGACCGCAACCGCCGCCGCGACCGGGTGGCCCGAGTACGTGAGGCCGTGATTGAATTCGCCGTGGTCGATGATCGGGCGCGCGATGCGCTCGTGAATGCCGACCGCGCCCAT